>DAOMBL010000043.1:0-11997 GCA_035427325.1 Casimicrobiaceae bacterium | reverse complement strand
GGAATGGGGGCTGTCGTTCGGGCCGGCCGAGAAGTTCTCGCTGATGGTGCTCGCGTTCATGACCATCTCGGCGGTGCTCGGCCAGTCGGCGCTGCGCGGCTTCGCGAGCCTGTTCCTCGGCCTGTATCTCGGCCTCGTCGGCACCGACCTCATCTCCGGCCAGGTGCGCTTCGCGCTCGGCATCGAGGAACTCTACGACGGCATCGACGTGGTGGTCGTCGCGGTCGGCCTGTTCGCGATCGGCGAGACGCTCTACGTCGTGAGCCACGACCGGCGCGTGGTCGAGACGGTCGAGCGCATCCGCGGGTCGCTGTGGATGAGCGCGCGCGATTTCCGGCGCTCGATCGGGCCGTGGCTGCGCGGCACCGCGATCGGCTTCCCGTTCGGCACGATGCCCGCGGGCGGCTCGGAGATCCCGACCTTCCTCTCCTACGCGACCGAGAAGAAGCTCGCGAAGGGACCGGAGAAGTTCGGCGACGGCGCGATCGAGGGGGTGGCCGGTCCCGAAGCGGCGAACAACGCTGCGGTCACCGCCGCGCTCATTCCGCTGTTGACGCTCGGCCTGCCGACCTCGGCCACCTCGGCGATCATCCTCACCGGCTTCCAGCAGTACGGCATCCAGCCGGGGCCGCTCCTGTTCGCGACGCAGGCCGACCTCGTCTGGGCGCTGATCGCGAGCCTGTACATCGGCAACGTGATGCTGCTCGTGCTGAACCTGCCGATGGCGGGCGTGTGGGCACGGCTGCTGTCGATCCCGCGGCCGATGCTCTACGCCGGCATCGTCGTGTTCGCGACGATCAGCGCCTACGGGATGCGCAATTCCTGGTTCGACCTCTTCCTGCTCGCGTTCTTCGGACTCGTCGGCTACGCGATGAAGCGCTGGGACATCCCGGTGGCGCCCTGCCTCGTCGGCATGATCCTGGGGCCGCGCGCCGACACGGAACTGCGCCGCGCGCTGCAGATCAGCCAGAGCGACTTCTCGGTGTTCGTCACGCGGCCGATCTCGGCCGCGCTCCTGGCCATCGCGCTTGCGCTCGTCGTCGCGCCGGCGATCCTGCGCTGGCGGCAGGCGCGGCGGACGCGGGCGGCAGGCTAGCCGGGATGTCCGGGCCGGAGAGCGGGCCCCGCGCGCGCGCGGGGCGCGCAGGCGTGACGCTCGCGATCGGCGCCGCAGCGGGGGCGTTGTGCGCGGCGCTGCACACGCCGATCCCGTGGATGCTCGGCCCGCTGTTCTCCGTCGCGTTCCTGCGCGTGTTCGGCGCGCCGCTCGAGACGCCGGTCGCGCTGCGCTACGGCGGGCAGTGGATCATCGGCACCTCGCTCGGGCTCTACTTCACGCCGCAGGTGGTGCGGGAGGTCGCGGGCATCGCGTGGATGCTCGCGCTCGGCGCCGTGTTCGCGCTCGCGCTGGGCTACATCTCGGGCGTGGCGCTCGCGCGCCTCGCGGGGCTCGACCGGACCACCGGTGTCTTCGCGAGCGTGCCCGGCGGTGCGGCCGAGATGTCGATCCTCGGTGAGCGGTTCGGCGGTCGCGTCGACCGCATCGCGGCGGCGCAGAGCATGCGCATCCTGATCGTCGTGGGCATCGTGCCGGCCGCGATCACCGCGCTGGGCGCGCACGGAGACGACCTCTACGTTCCGGGTGCAGCCGTCTTCGACGGCACCGGGTTCGCGCTGCTGATGGCGGCAACCCTCGCCGGGGGAATCGCGTTCCAGTGGCTGCGCGTCCCCAATGCGTTCGTGCTGGGTTCGCTCGCGGTGTCGATCCCGCTGACCGCCGCCACGATCGACCTGTCGTCGCTGCCGATGCCGGTGTCCGCGCTGGGTCAACTCCTGCTCGGGTGCGCGCTCGGCGCGCGTTTCCAGCCCGACTTCCTGCGCGGGGCGCACCGGTTCGTCGCGGCGGTCGCGACGACGGTGCTGCTGTCGATCGCGCTCGCCGCGGGCTTCGGCGTCCTCCTCGCGTGGGTGTCCGGACACAATCCCGCCACGCTGGTGCTCGGCAACGCGCCCGGGGGCATCGCCGAAATGTGCGTCACGGCCAAGGTGCTGCAACTGGGCGTGCCGATCGTCACCGCGTTCCACGTGACGCGGCTGGTGGCGCTGCTCCTGCTGACACCGCTCGTGTTCCCGCAGGTGCGCGATTGGGTCCGTTCACGACGGGAGGGAAGGAGATGAGCTGGCATCCGCAACGCTACCTGGCCTACGAGGGCGAGCGCCTGCGGCCCGCGCTCGACCTCCTCGCGCGCGTCCCGATCGAGGCGCCGCGCACCGTCGTCGATCTGGGCTGCGGCGCGGGAAACGTCACGCGCGTGCTCGCGGAGCGCTGGCCCGGTGCGGCGATCGTCGGCGTCGACAGTTCGGAAGCGATGCTGGCGAAGGCGCGCGCCGCGACGGCGGAGTTCGCGGACGTGCGCTACGAGACGGCGGACATCGACGCGTGGACGCCTCCCGCGCCCGTCGATCTCGTCTACAGCAACGCGGCGCTCCACTGGCTCCCCGACCACGCGACGCTGATGCCGCGGCTCCTGCGGCTGGTGCGCCCGGGCGGCGTGCTGGCCGTGCAGATGCCGGGCAACTTCGATGCGCCGTCGCACCGGGCGGTCGAGGAGGTCGCGCGCAGCCGCCGCTGGAACGACCGGCTCGGCGACCTCGTTCGCGAACCGCCGGTCGCGGCGCCGGAGCGCTACCTGCGCTGGCTCGAGCCGCTGTGCGCGGGCGTCGACGTGTGGGAGACGATCTACCTGCAACGTCTCGCCGCGCGCGACGACGGCGAGCACCCGGTCGTGGCGTTCGCCTCGGGGACCTGGCTCCATCCGTTCCTCGAACGGCTCGCGGACGACGCCCCGGCACGCACGGGCTTCCTCGCCGAGTACCGCGGCCGCATCGAGGCGGCGTATCCGCGCGAGCCGCTCGGCGGCGCGATCTTTCCGTTCCGGCGACTCTTCTTCGTCGCGACGCGGTCGGTCGCGGCCGTGCGCTGACGCCGCGGAGGCTGCTTACGGCACGCGAGCTGGGGCGGAACAGGTTCCTTGCGACGCGTTGGCGGACGCCGAGTGGCGTCCTTTCGACACATGGGTTGACGCCGAGCAGGCTCCTTGCGACACGCGGGCTGATGCCGAGGGGGTTCCTGTCGGCGACGTGGCCGCGCGATCGGATCGATGCGCGGAACACGCGCGCGCCGCGCGCGTCCAATCGGAGATCGGGGGCGACGTCGCGGGACGATTGGTCAGGCCAGTGGGCCGCTGCGACAGCGTACCCGGAATCGGCGCGCTCGCGTGCTAGATTGCGGCGATGCCGCGCGGCGCACTGCGACGCCGCGCGCGTTCGGAAGGAGTCCCGCACGATGAATCGGATGGAAGCGCCCGTGGCGAGCGCCCGGGCAGAAGGGGCCCCGGCGTGGGTCCGGCACCCGCGCATGATCGACTGGGTGCGCGCCGTCGCCGCGCGCACGAAGCCGGACCGCATCGTCTGGTGCGACGGCAGCAAGGCCGAGTACGACCGCCTGTGCGACGCGATGGTGGCCTCCGGCACGCTCATCCGGCTCGACCCGGTGAGGCGTCCGGGGTGTTTCCTCGCGCGCTCCGATCCCGCCGACGTGGCGCGGGTCGAAGAGCGCACGTTCATCTGCAGCGAGCGCCAGGACGACGCGGGCCCGACCAACAACTGGCGCGCACCGGCCGAGATGCGCGCGACGCTCGATCGCCTGTTCGACGGCGCGATGCGCGGGCGCACGATGTACGTCGTGCCGTTCTCGATGGGGCCGATCGGCAGCCCGATCTCGCAGGTCGGCGTCGAGGTGACCGACAGCCCCTACGTCGTGGCGAGCATGCGCATCATGACGCGCATGGGGCGCGCGGTGATCGAGCACCTCGGCGAGGACGGCGAGTTCGTGCCCTGCGTGCACTCGGTGGGTGCGCCGCTCCAGCCGGGGCAGCGCGACGTCTCGTGGCCGTGCAACGGCGAGCACAAGTACATCGTCCACTATCCGGAGTCGCGCGAGATCTGGAGCTACGGCTCCGGCTACGGCGGCAACGCCTTGCTCGGCAAGAAGTGCCTCGCGCTGCGCATCGCGTCGGTCATGGGCCGCGACGAGGGCTGGCTCGCCGAGCACATGCTGATCCTCGGCGTCACCTCGCCACAGGGCGAGAAGCGCTATGTCGCCGCGGCGTTCCCGAGCGCCTGCGGCAAGACCAATTTCGCGATGCTCATTCCGCCGCCGGGCTTCGACGGCTGGAAGGTGACGACGGTCGGCGACGACATCGCGTGGATCAAGCCCGGACCCGACGGCCGCTTTCGCGCGATCAACCCGGAGGCGGGCTACTTCGGGGTGGCGCCGGGCACGTCGTACGAATCGAATCCCAACGCGATGGAGACGCTCAAGGCCAACGTCATCTTCACCAACGTCGCGCTGACCGACGACGGCGACGTGTGGTGGGAAGGGATGACGAAGGAGCCGCCCGCGCATCTCATCGACTGGCAGGGGAACGACTGGACCCCGTCGTGCGGGCGCAAGGCGGCGCACCCGAACGCGCGGTTCACGGCGGCGGCGACGCAGTGCCCGTCGATCGATCCCGCGTGGGACGATCCGGCCGGCGTGCCGATCTCGGCGTTCGTCTTCGGCGGCCGGCGCTCGGACACGATGCCGCTCGTGGTCGAGGCGCCGTCGTGGGAGGCTGGCGTCTACCTAGCCGCGACCATGGGGTCGGAGACGACCGCGGCGATGGCCGGCGCGACGGGCGAAGTGCGGCGCGACCCGTTCGCGATGCTCCCGTTCTGCGGCTACCACGTCGGCGACTACTTCCGCCATTGGCTGAAGATGGGCAGCGCGGTCGCGCATCCGCCGAGGATCTTCGGCGTCAACTGGTTCCGCAAGGACGCCGCCGGCAAGTTCGTCTGGCCGGGCTTCGGCCAGAACATGCGCGTGCTCAAGTGGATCGTCGAGCGCTGCGCGGGCGTCGCGAAGGGCGAGACGACGCCGCTCGGCGTGACGCCGGCATTCGACGATCTCGACTGGACCGGGACGGCGTTCACCCCCGAGCGCTACGCGCAGGTCGTGGGCCTCGATCGCGACGCCTGGCATCGCGAACTCGGGGCGCACGACGCGCTCTTCGCGCGGGTCGGGCCGAAGCAGCCGGATGCGCTCAAGAACGAGAGGACGAGGTTGGGAGGGCGGCTGTCGGTGTAGTTGGTGAGTGCAAGCGCTTACTCGTGGCGGCGCCCGCGGGCGCCGCTTTCGTTTGTGTAGATCCCCGGGCGCGGGACGCCGCAGGGGAGGCGGCGGGCGTGCTCCAGTCGACCAGCTCCTATTGAGTTCGGGCCTCCGGGCAAGCGGCTGCGCGGGGCCCTGGCCGATGCCGTCGTCGCTGCCGCCATGCGTGTTATCGCCGGGGCGGCCGGTGGTGGGGGCCCTTCCGCGGATCCATTGCCCGAGCGTGGGCAGCCGAGGAAGCCGCCACGAGTGCGCTCCAGCCGATCACGTGTCCGAGCGGCTGTCGTCGGGGACGCAACCGCGGATGCGCCGTAGCCGATCGCTGACGGAATGGGTCGGGGAAGCCAGGAGGATCGCGGACGGTCGAGTCGACCGCACCCGGTGTTGAGCCTCGGGCGGGTCGATCCACGCGGCTGCGAGACGCATCGAAACGCCGCAACGCAGCCTCGCGGATAGGAGCGGCGCCTTGGGAAGCTGAGGGGTCGCGGACGGGCGGCCTGCCGTCCCACCATCCACAATCCCCGTTACGGGAGCGCGTGCCTGGGCGCAGAAAATTTCCAGGCGTCGCCCGCGACGGTTCGAAGGATAGCGCTCATCCCAACGAAGGTCGGGATCACGCTCGACGGGCAGCCCTCAAGCTTGCCGCCCGCTCGAGGGCGGGCAGGAGGACGGCTCAACCGAAGGGCCGGTGCGCGCCGGCCCTTGTCGCACGCTCAGTTCGACGCCGACGCGCGCGTTGTGACGTAGGCGGGCTTCGGCGCGCTCGTCGTTGCGACGGCCGCGTCCTTCTTCGCCTTGGCGGCGTCAGGAGCCTTGGCTGCCTTCGCCGGCGCCGCCGAGGCGGTCGTGACCGGGGCGGTCTGGACCGGGTTCGACGCGATCGACGGGTCCGGCGCCGACGTGGCGCTGTCGCCCATCTCGCAGGCGAGCGCAGGGGTGGACAGGAGGATCGAGGCGGCGACGATGACGAGGGAGCGCATGACGGACCTCCGGGCGGGCAACTTCTCTACGCTACGCTTTCGACGGCCCCTGTCAACTCCCCCGGGGCATCTGTCCGTTTCACGTGAAACCTCGGCCCCGGCCTGCTCGCTGTGGGTCGGGCTTCAGTAACCGACGGGGTCCGTGCCGATGCGATCGAAATGCGTCGGCCTGAAGGCCGACCCACAAGGCCGACCCACAGGCGCACTTCCCGGCGCTCGATGCGCCGCCACCGGAGTCGCCGACGCTTCTGTCCTCTGATTCCTGATCCTTGATACCTGACGTCGGCCTGAAGGCTGACCCACAGCGGCCTGCGGCGGGTTGCGCCCTGTGGGTCGGGCTTCAGCCCGACGGGCTAACGCCCAAGTCGGCCCGACCGGGCTCCCGGCCACCGTCCGCGCCCGCCCTGTCGACATTCCCTTGCTCTGCATCGCGAGGTTTCACGTGGAACTTCGGCCGTTCGGTCTGTGGCAACCCATGCCGGAATCGACTACAATTCGCACTCCGGCATCGCCCGAAGTATGGCGGTTTTCTCTTTATAATCATGGATTTCCAGCAGCGTTTCGCGGTGATCGTCGTCGGCGGCGGCCATGCCGGCACCGAGGCCGCGCTCGCTGCCGCGCGCACCGGCGCCGCCACGCTGCTGCTCACGCACAGCATCGAGACGCTCGGCCAGATGTCCTGCAACCCGTCGATCGGCGGGATCGGCAAGGGCCACCTCGTGCGCGAGGTCGACGCGCTTGGCGGCGCGATGGCGCTCGCCACCGACGAGGCCGGCATCCAGTTCCGCACACTCAACGCGAGCAAGGGGCCCGCGGTGCGCGCGACGCGCGCGCAGGCCGACCGGCTGCTCTACAAGGCGGCGATCCGTCGCAGGCTCGAGAACCAGCCGAACCTCACGCTGTTCCAGGGCGCGGTCGACGACCTCGTCGTCGAGGGCGATCGCGTCGCGGGCGTCGTCACGCAGATCGGCATCCGCTTCTTCGCGGACGCGGTCGTGCTCACGACCGGCACGTTCCTGTCCGGGCGCATCCACGTCGGCATGGAGCACCACGAAGCGGGGCGCGCGGGCGAGCCCGCGGCGAAGCGCCTGGGCGCGGCGCTGCGCGAACGCGAACTGCCGGTCGGACGACTCAAGACCGGCACGCCGCCGCGTCTCGACGGACGTACGATCGACTTCTCGGTGCTCGAAGTGCAGCCGGGCGACGAGCCGCAGCCGGTGTTCTCGTTCATGGGCACGCGTGCGATGCATCCGGCGCAACTTCCGTGCTGGATCACGCACACGAGCGAGGCGACGCACGCGATCATCCGCGGCGCGCTCGACCGCTCACCGCTCTTCGCCGGCGTGATCGAGGGGGTGGGCCCGCGCTACTGCCCGTCGATCGAGGATAAGGTCGTGCGCTTCGCCGAGCGCGGCTCGCACCAGGTATTTCTCGAGCCCGAGGGACTCACGACGCACGAGATCTATCCGAACGGCGTGTCGACCTCGCTTCCGTTCGACGTGCAGCTCGCGCTCGTGCACACGCTCCCCGGTTGCGAGCGCGCGCACATCCTGCGTCCCGGTTACGCGATCGAGTACGACTACTACGATCCGCGCGCGCTCGCGCCGACGCTCGAGACCCGGGCGATCCGCGGCCTCTACTTCGCCGGCCAGATCAACGGCACGACCGGCTACGAGGAAGCGGCGGCGCAGGGGCTCCTCGCGGGCGTGAATGCGGCGCGGCACGCGCGCGGCGACGAAGGCTGGGTTCCGCGGCGCGACGAGGCCTACCTCGGCGTGCTCGTCGACGACCTCGTGACGCGCGGCGTGTCGGAGCCTTATCGCATGTTCACCTCGCGTGCCGAATACCGTTTGCAATTGCGCGAGGACAACGCCGACCAGCGCCTGACCGAGCACGGGCGCAGGCTCGGCCTCGTCGGCGACGCGCGCTGGGACGCGTATGCGCGCAAGCGCGACGCGATTCACGCGGAGATCGAGCGGTTGCGCTCGACGCAGGTGAATCCCAACGTCGTCGCGCGCCACGAGCTCGAGCGCGTCGTCGGCGCGCCGCTCGAGGAGACGCGCACGCTGGAGGAGCTGCTGCGCCGCCCGGACGTCGGCTATGCGTCGCTGATGACGCTGCCCGGCGCCGGCGCGGGCGTCGACGACGCGGAGGTCGCGCTCGGCGTCGAGGTGTCGATCAAGTACGAGGGCTACATCGAGCGGCAGAAGGAGGAGATCGCGCGCTCGTTGGCCGAGGAGGAGACGCGCCTGCCCGCGGACCTCGACTACCGCGGCGTGCGCGGGCTGTCGACCGAGGTCCAGCAGCGGCTGAACCAGCAGCGCCCGGCGACGATCGGCCAGGCGTCGCGCATGCAGGGCATCACGCCCGCCGCGATTTCGCTGCTGCTCGTGCACCTGAAGCGCGGGCTCGGTCGCGCGGACGCGGCCTGAGCCGATGGACGCCGCGGTGACCGACGCGATCACGCTCGACGAGGGAATCGCCCGCCTGGCGTTGTCACCGCCCGAAGGCGCGACCGCGAAGCTCGAGCGCTACCTCGCGCTGCTCGCGAAGTGGAATCGCGTCTACAACCTCACGGCGATCCGCGAGAGCGAGCGGATGGTCACGCACCACGCGCTCGACGCGCTCGCCATCGTGCCGCACCTGCCCGCGCGCGCGGGCCTGCGCGTGATCGACATCGGCAGCGGCGGCGGATTGCCCGGCATCCCGATCGCGATCGCGCGTCCCGACGCGACGGTCGTCCTGGTCGATGCGGTGGCGAAGAAGGCGGCGTTCCTCGCGCAGGCGGTGATCGAGCTGCCGCTTCCCAACGCGCAGGCGGTCGGCGCGCGCATCGAGGAATACGTGCCGGCCACGCCGTTCGACGTGGCGATCTCGCGCGCGTTCGCGGACCTCGCGACCTTCGCGCGCGCGGCGCGCCCGCAACTCGCGGACGCCGGCCTGATGTTCGCGATGAAGGGCGCGCTGCCGGCGGACGAGATCGCTGCGCTCCCCGCGGGCGTCGAAGTCGTCGCGACGCCGCGCCTGCACGTGCCCGGCCTCGACGGCGATCGCCACCTCGTCGTGATGCGATGGCGATGAACGAGCGCCGCCGGGCCGCCCCGAGGCGCGTGCCCCCTCCTCCGGGAGGGGGGCGCGACGCCGCGTCGGCGGCCAGCCTGGGGGAGGACCGTTGAACCCGCGCATCATCGCGATCGCGAACCAGAAGGGCGGCGTCGGCAAGACGACCACCGCCGTCAATCTCGGGGCGAGCCTCGTCGCGATGCATCGCCGCGTGCTGCTCGTCGACCTCGATCCGCAGGGCAACGCGACGACCGGCGCGGGCGCCGACAAGCGCGCGCTCGCGGCGACCGTCTACCAGGTGCTGCTGGGCGAGCGGAAGATCGCGGACGTTCGGATCGTCTCGCCGACCGGCGGCTTCGATCTCGTGCCGGCGAACCGCGAACTCGCCGGCGCGGAGGTCGAACTCGTCGACCTGCCCGAACGCGAGATGCGGCTCAAGGACGCGCTCGCCGAGGCGCTCTCGCAGATGAAGCATGCGATCGGCGAGGTGGCGGGCGAGTACGCCTTCATCCTGCCAGACTGCCCGCCCTCGCTCTCGCTTCTGACGCCGAACGGCCTGTGCGCGGCCGACAGCGTGCTGATCCCGATGCAGTGCGAGTACTACGCGCTCGAAGGGCTCTCCGACCTCGTGCAGACGGTGAAGAAGGTGCGCGCGCACCTCAACCCGTCGCTCGAGATCGAGGGGCTGCTGCGGACGATGTACGACCCGCGCAACACGCTCGCGCAGAACGTCGCCGCCGAGCTCGAGAAGCACTTCGGCGAGAAGGTCTACCGGACCGTCGTGCCACGCAACATCCGGCTCGCGGAGGCGCCTTCGCACGGCATTCCCGCGCTGAAACTCGAACTCCAGTCGAAGGGCGCGCAGGCCTACCTCGCGCTCGCCGGCGAGATCCTGCGCCGCATGGAAGCGCGCGCGGCCGCATGAGGAAACCCACGTGATCCGACCCAAGGGACTCGGGCGCGGGCTCGATGCGCTGCTCGCGGGCGGCGATGAAGCCGCGCCCGTGAAGGAATCGCAGCAAACGCTCGCGATCGACCGGCTCGCGCCGGGGCGCTACCAGCCGCGCACGCGAATGGACGAGGCGGCGCTCGAGGACCTCGCAGCGTCGATCCGCGAGCAGGGCGTGATGCAGCCGATCCTCGTGCGGCCGGTCGACGCCGGTCGCTTCGAGATCATCGCCGGCGAGCGACGCTGGCGTGCCGCGCGGAAGGCGGGGCTGCGCGAGGTGCCGGTCCTCGTGAAGGCGGTGCCCGACCAGGCGGCGCTCGCGCTCGCGCTGATCGAGAACATCCAGCGCGAGGACCTCGACCCGATCGAGGAGGCGCGGGGACTCGCGCGCCTGATCGACGAGTTCGGCATCACGCACGACGAGGCCGCGAAGGCGGTCGGCCGTTCGCGCAGCGCCGTGAGCAACCTGCTGCGCCTCACGCAACTCCCGAAGCCGGTGCAGGACTACGTGCAGGACGGCGCGCTCGACATGGGGCACGCGCGCGCGCTGCTCGCGCTGCCCGCGGCGCAGCAGACCGCGACCGCCGCGCGTGTCGTCAACGGCGGACTGTCGGTGCGGGAGACCGAGCGGCTCGTGCACGGACTCCTCAATCCCGCGAAGCGCGCGGCGCGGCGCAAGGTGCACGCGCGCGACGCCGACACGATCCGGCTCGAGAACGAACTCGCCGACGCGCTGGGCGCGAAGGTGACGATCGAGGCGAAGCCCGGAGGCAAGGGCCGGGTCGTGATCGCCTACGCGTCGCTCGAGGCCCTGGACGGGATCGTCGCGAAGCTGCGCTAGCGCCGGCGATGTGATCACGTTGAGATGATCCCGCCCTGCGGCTGGGCGTGATCGTCGCGAAGCGGCGCTGGCGCCGGGGATGTGTCCGCGGTGGTGACGATCCCGCCATGCGACGGGACGGGATCGTCGCAAAGCGGCGCTGGCGCCGTCGATGTGATTGACGTTGATGACGACTCCGCCCTGCGGCTGGACGGGATCGTCGCGAAGTGGCGCCAGCGACACCGGTAGCGCCGCCGAGCGTGGACCACCGGCCACCGCGCCGAAGGGAACCTCCGTGCAGGGCCGCGATCTACCGCAGGTCGGCGGCGCCTGAAGTCGGCGGAGTGGCTGCCGCAGGCGGCAGACGGCAGACGGCGGGCCGGTCGGCCCAGGCGTTGCCCCGCATCAAGGCGCGGGCGCGCGATGCGATCGATCATTGCGGAGCGAAACGGACGTTCGAGGGAGAAGCCATGCAGCGACGTGCGGTGATCCAGGCTTTTGCGGGGGCGCTTCTGGCCACGGCCCTGCCCGTGCGCGCGGCGACGCCGGCGGTGAAGGTCTACAAGTCGCCGACCTGCGGTTGCTGCACCGGCTGGGTCGACCACATGCGTGCGGCAGGCTTCACGGTGACGGTCGACGACAGCGGCAACACTGCGGCCCGCTCGCTCCTCGGCATTCCGCCCTCGCTCGGGTCCTGCCACACGGCGGAAGTCGGCGGCTACGCGATCGAGGGCCACGTGCCGGCCGCCGACGTGAAGCGCCTGCTCGTCGAGCGACCGAAGGCCCGCGGGCTCGCGGTGCCGGGGATGCCGATCGGCTCGCCGGGCATGGAGATGGACGGCCGGCGCGATCGCTACGACACGCTGCTCGTGCGGCGCGACGGGACGACCGAGGTCTTCGCGCGCCACTGACGGCGCCCTGTGGGTCGGGCTTCAGCCCTGTGGGTCGGGCTTCAGCCCTGTGGGTCGGGCTT
>DAOMBL010000042.1:0-13124 GCA_035427325.1 Casimicrobiaceae bacterium | reverse complement strand
AGCCACGAGTACTTCCACCTGTGGAACGTCAAGCGCATCCGGCCCGCCGCGTTCGTCCCCTACGACCTCGCGCGCGAGGCGTACACGCGCCAGCTCTGGGCCTTCGAGGGCATCACGTCGTACTACGACGACCTCGCGCTCGTGCGCTCCGGCGTCATCGACGCGGCGAGCTACCTCGAACTCGTCGGCCGGACGCTGACCACCGTGCTGCGCACGCCAGGAAGGCTCGTGCAGAGCGTCGCCGACGCGAGCTTCGATGCCTGGATCAAGTTCTACCGGCAGGACGAGAACTCGCCGAACGCGAACGTGAGCTACTACGCGAAGGGAGCGCTCGTCGCGCTCGCGCTCGACCTCACGCTGCGCGGACTCGGGAGTTCGCTCGATGCGCTCATGCGCGCGCTGTGGCGGCGCCACGGCGACACCGGGACCGGCGTGCCTGAGGACGGCCTGCGAGGGCTGGCCATCGAACTCGGCGGCGCCGGACTCGGCGCCTTCTTCGACGCGTACGTCGACGGCACCGGCGAGATGCCGCTCGGGCCGCTCCTCGCCACGCACGGCGTGACGCTCGGCCTGCGCCCCGCGCAGGGCCCGAAGGATCGCGGCGGCAAGCCGGGCAACGGCGAGCCTCCTGGGGCCTCGCTCGGCATGGCGCTCGGAGGCGAACTCAGGCTGCAGCACGTGTTCGCGGGCGGCGCGGCCGAGGCGGCGGGTCTCGCCTCGGGCGACACGCTGGTCGCCCTGGACGGCGTGCGCGCGTCGGCCGATCGCCTCGAAGCGATCGCCCGCGATGGTCGGCCGGGCGATCGGGTCGCCGTCCACGCATTCCGGCGCGACGAACTGTTCGACACGACGCTCGTCCTCGCGGCCCCTCCGTCGGACACGGCGTGGCTCGTTGCCGACGAAGCCGCCGGCGGCGACGCCGCGGCACGCCGACGCGCCTGGCTGCACGGCGCCTGAGCGCGACGGCGGCACCGGTGGACTTCGGGCGCCCTGCGCCAGGCGGCCCGGCACCCGGCAGTCCGGTCAGGCGCGCACGGCGGGGTTGAGCGAATACGTTCCGGTGACCGTGGCCTGCGCGAGCACATGGCCGGCCATGGCCCGGCGGACCTCCGCGAGGCCGAACCGGCCCTCGACGGGGAGGCGCGCGACCGAGAGCGCGAAGAGCGTGAACGCATAGTGGTGCACGATCGCATCGTTCCACGGCGGACACGGCCCGTCGTACCCGTGGTAGTCGCCCGACATCTGCGCGTCGCCCGCGAACCAGCCGGTGTAATCGTTGATCCCCTGCCGCGCCCCGTGCTTCGCCGCGGGGCCGGGCTTGCCGCGGGGGGTCACGCCGTCCGAGAACTCGCCCCGCGCGATCGCCGGAAGCGACGCGGGGAGGTCGATCAGCACCCAGTGGCAGAACTCGATCCGCGGCAGCGACGCGGGCACGACGCGCCCTTCGCGGTTCACGGCGTCGCCGCGCGAAGGCACGTCGGGATCGACGCACAGCATCGCGAACGAACGCGTTTGGGCCGGCGCGCCGGTCCACGCGAAGTCGGGGTTGCGGTTCGCCGAGAGCGCGACGTGCGTCGTCGCGTCGGGCTTCCCGAACGCGAACTCGGCGGGGATGGCGCCGCCGTCGGCGAATGCGGTCGTGGCGAGTTTCATCGTCAGCTTCTCCAATGCGGTGGCCAGGTCGTGTCGAGGTACGGCAGCGCCTCGATCCGCGCCTTCCACGCCGCCAGCGCGGGCGGCAGCAGCGGCGCGGGATCGAACTCGGGTACGCGCTGCCGACAGCGGTCCATGAAGGCGACGAACGGATAGAGCGCGAAATCCGCCGCCGACAAGGGGCCGGCGAGGAACCCTTCCCCGAGGTCGCGCGCGACGAGCGCGAACTCCCGGGCGACCCCGGCGCGCGCGGCCTCCAGCTTCGACGGATCGCGAGCCTCCGGCTTCACGTACAGCAGCTCGTCGATCAGCTTGTCGGTCGCCTCGCCGGTGTACGAATCGACTTCGCTCACGAGCCGGCGCACCGTCGCGCGCATCCGTGCGTCGCCGGGGAAGAGGCGCGCTCCCCGCGCGGCGTAGACCTCGTCCAGGTACTCGACGATCGCGTTCGACTCGTAGAGCGTGAAGCCGCCGTCGACGATCGTCGGCACGCGCCCGCGCGGATTGATCGCGAGGAATCCCGGGGCGCGCGTGTCGCCGGCCGAGAACGACAGCAGCCTGCGCTCGTAGGCGAGTTCCTTCGCCTCGAGCGCGAGCTGGACCCGCCAGGCGTAGGGACTGCCCGAGCCGTAGTAGAGCGCGATCGCCATCGTCAGCGCGTCCCGGCGGGCCGCTTGCCCTCGCCGCCCTTCGGCGCCCCGCCGCGCAGCGCCTCGAGCGAGGCCTTCTGCAGCTCCATCGTCTTGATGCTCATCTGCAGCATCGACAGGCTCATCGCGAGCCAGTTCTCGATGACGCGCAGTTCGCCGATCTTGCGCTCGACCTCCGCGGGGTCGAGCGTCGCGAACATCATCGCCGGATTCGGGAAGGGCATCGGGCCCGCCGCGGGCACGGGGGCCGGCGCCGGTGTGCCGGGCAGCGGGAACCCGGGCATCGGGACGCCGAGCGGGTTCCACATCCGCTGCATGAACTCGAGCGCCTGCTGCGGCGTGGGCATGCCGGCGGGCGGCGGCGGGTCGGAGGGGTTCGCGGTCATGGAGGCCTTCGGAGCGTCGTCGAGGGTGCTTTCGGATAATATGCTCGCGCATGGCGGAACCCGGCGCAACCTTGCTCGCGAAGCTCGCGACGATCGTCGGTGGCGCAAACGTGCTCACCGGACCGGCCGACCTCGCGCCCTGGGTGACCGACTGGCGCGGCCGCTACCGCGGAACGGCGCTCGCGGTCGTGCGCCCGGCATCGACCGGCGAAGTCGGCGCGGTCGTGCGCGCCTGCGCCGAGGCGGGCGTCCCGGTCGTGCCGCAGGGAGGCAATACCGGCCTGTGCGGCGGCGCCACCCCGCGCGAACGCGGCGACGAGATCGTCCTGTCGCTCGCGCGCATGAGCCGGATCCGCTCGGTCGACCGGGACAACGCGACGATGACCGCCGAGGCAGGCGCGACGCTCGCCGCCGTGCAGGCCGCGGCGCGTCAGGCCGGGCTCGCCTTCCCGCTCTCGCTCGCCTCCGAGGGATCCTGCACGATCGGCGGCAACCTCGCCACCAACGCGGGCGGCACCGCGGTGCTCCGCTACGGCAACGCGCGCGCCCTCGTGCTCGGCGTCGAGGTGGTGCTCGCCGACGGCGCCGTCCTCGACCTCGCCCGCGCGCTGCGCAAGGACAACACCGGCTACGACCTGAAGCAACTGTTCATCGGCGCCGAGGGTACGCTGGGCATCGTGACCGCCGCGGTCCTCTCGCTGCACGCGGCCCCGCGCTCGCGGGCCACCGCGCTCGCCGCGCTCGCGAGCGTCGGGAACGCCGTCCTGCTGCTTCGCCGTGCGAAGCAGGCGCTCGGCGACCGGCTGGTCGGGTTCGAGCTGATGAGCGACGTGGCGCTCGGACTCTCGCGCCGGCACCACCCGGGCACGCCCGACCCGCTCCCCGGACACCCGTGGTACGCGCTGCTTCAGGTCGACGACAGCGCCGAGGATCCGGGTCTCGCCGAACGCGTCGAAGCGATGCTCGCCGAGGCCATGGCGTGCGGGGACGTCCGCGACGCGACGCTGGCGCGCTCGGAGGCGCAGGCGGCGGCGATGTGGTCGGCCCGCGAGAACATCTCGGAGGGACAGCGTCGCGAAGGACCCAACCTCAAGCACGACATCGCGCTTCCCGTCTCCGAGATCGCCGGCTTCCTCGACGAGGCGCAGGCGAAGCTCGCCGCCGCGTTTCCCGGCGTGCGCTTCGTCGTCTTCGGCCATCTGGGCGACGGCAACCTGCACTACAACCTCTCGGCGCCCGAGGGCACGTCGAACGCGTCGTTCGTCGCGGCGGCCAACCTCGAACGGGCCCAGCGGATCGTGCACGACCTGGTCATCGCCCGAGGCGGATCGATTTCCGCCGAGCACGGCATCGGCCAGGCGAAGCGCGCGGAACTCGCCCGCACGAAGGCCCCGCTCGAACTCGCGGTCATGAAGCGGATCAAGGCCGCGCTCGATCCGGCGGGTATCCTCAACCCCGGCAAGGTGCTCTGACACGAACATGGGCCGGCTCGTCTTCTGGATCGTCCTCGCGTTCGTCGTGCTCTTCGCGGTCCGGCTCTATTCGTCCGCGCAGGCGAAGAAGCGACGCGAACGGGACGCCGCGCGCAGCATCGGCGGTCCGATGGTGCGCTGCGCGAACTGCGGGGTGTTCCTGCCCCGTGCCGACGCCGTCAAGGCCGCAGACGGCTTCCGGTGCCGGGAACCGGGCTGCCTGCCGCTCTCCTGATCGGTCCATCGCCATGCCCGCTCCCGTGCCGGCGATTCCTCCGTTCGAGCCTCCGCCGATGCCCGCGTCGGTCACCGACTCGGGGCGGCGCATCCTGTGGAGCATCGGCCTCTACCGGGCGGTCTGCGGGGCGGCGCTCTTCGGGATCGCCCTGCTCATCGACGTCAAGGGTGTCGGCGCGATCGCACCCAACGCGTTCATCACCGGCACCGCGCTCTACTTCATCTTCGGACTCGCCGCGTTCGCGTGGGTGCAGAAGGACCGGCTGTCGCT
Source organism: Casimicrobiaceae bacterium (assembly GCA_035427325.1). Lineage (GTDB taxonomy): Bacteria > Pseudomonadota > Gammaproteobacteria > Burkholderiales > Casimicrobiaceae > VBCG01. Next base: position 8,455 of record DAOMBL010000042.1, on the reverse strand, counting down.
GCCGCTCCCGCGCCTCGCGCTCGCGCTCCTCGCCGGCGACATCTTCTTCCTGTCGCTCGTGATCGCCGCCGGCGGCAACACGGTGGCGCCGATTCCGATCCTGCTGTTCCCCCAGCTCGCGGCGAGCGGCTGGCTGCTGCGCACCCAGACCGCGTTCTTCCACGCCGCGCTCGCCAGCGTGGTGCTGCTCGGGCTCGACATCTGGCGCGCGATCGAGGGGAGCATCGGCGGCGCGCAGATCGTGCAGACCGGCATCGTCGGATTCGGCTACTTCGCGACGGTCGGCATCGCGGTGGCGCTCGGCCGCTACACCAAGGCCTCCGAGGACCTGGCCGCGCAGCGCGGAATCGACGTCGCGAACCTCGAGCAGGTCAACCGCCTCATCATCCAGGACATGCAGGACGGCGTCCTGGTCGTCGACCTGAACGGCGTCGTCCGCGGCCACAACGCGCAGGTGACGCGCCTGCTCGGCGGCTTCGGCCGCATGCACGGCGGCATGCGGCTCGCCGAGTTCAGCGCGACGCTGCACGACTACTGGCGGCGCTGGCAGGACGACTTCACGATCGCGCTCGAACCCTTCAAGGTCGAGGCCACTCAGCGGCTGCTCCGCGTGAGGCTCGTGCGCATCGGCTCGGGGCTGAACGGCGGCACGCTGATCTACCTCGAGGATCTCGGGCGCGCCCAGTCCGAGGCGCAGCAGATGAAGCTCGCGGCGATGGGTCGCCTCACCGCGTCGATCGCGCACGAGGTGCGCAACCCGCTCTCCGCGATCAACCAGGCGGCGCAGATCCTCGAGGAGGACGGCGCCGTCGCCCCGGAAGGCATGCGCCTGCTCGGGATGATCCGCAACAACAGCAAGCGGATCGACCGCATCGTCGGCGAGGTGCTGCAACTGAACCGCCGCGACCGCCAGCAGCCGGAGGCCATCGCGCTCGGCGAGTTCCTCCGCTCGCTCGTCGACGAGATCGTGCAGGCGGAGAACATCCCGGCGGGCAGCGTCCAGATCCTCGTGCCCGACGATCTCGTCGTGATCTTCGACCGCGGCCACTACAGCCAGATCGTCTGGAACCTCGTGCGCAACGCGTGGCAGCATTGCCAGAAGAAGAGCGCCAGCGTCCGGATCTCGGCGCGTCCCGGGTACATGGGCGACGCGGTCATCCTCGAGCTCGTCGACGACGGCCCCGGCATCCCGGCCGAATTGCGCGGCCAGATCTTCGAGCCGTTCTTCACCACCCGGCCCGGCGGCACCGGGCTCGGCCTGTACATCGCGCGGGAGCTCGCCGACGCCAACGGCGCGACGCTGGAACTCCTGCCGAAGGCCCCGGGTGCGCAGTTCCGCATGACGCTTCGACGCGCTTCGACGGCGGCGGCCGCGCCGCCGAGCTGAACCAGGGGAGGAGACCGTGTCCCGGAGAGTACGTGCCCAACCGAAGGTGCTCGTCATCGACGACGAGCCCGACCTGCTCGAACTCCTCGAGCTCACGCTGTCGCGCATGGGACTCGACACCGAGCGCGCGTCGACCGTGGCCGAGGCGATCGCGCAGCTCGACCGGGAGAGCTTCGACCTGTGCCTCACCGACATGCGCCTTCCCGACGGCGAAGGGCTTCGCGTGGTCGAGCACATCCACCAGCGCGGCCTCGACGTGCCGGTCGCGGTGATCACGGCGTTCGGCAGCGCCGAGAACGCGGTCGCCGCGCTCAAGGCCGGCGCGTTCGACTACCTCGCGAAGCCGGTGGCGCTCGAACAGCTGCGCGCACTGGTGAAGCAGGCGCTCAAGGTGCCCGACAAGCCGGCAGGCACGACCTCGAACGCCTCGCAGCTCCTCGGCCAGTCGGCCGCGATCGAGCAGGTGCGCAGCCTGATCGAACGGCTCGCGAAGAGCCAGGCGCCGGTGTTCATCAACGGGGAGTCCGGCAGCGGCAAGGAGCTCGCCGCGCGGATGATCCACCACGGCGGCCCGCGCGCCTCCCAGCCGTTCATCGCCGTGAACTGCGGCGCGATCCCCGAGCAGCTGATGGAGAGCGAGTTCTTCGGCTACCGCAAGGGCGCGTTCACCGGAGCGGACGCCGACCGCGCCGGCTTCTTCCAGGCGGCGACCGGCGGGACGCTGTTCCCCGACGAAGTCGCCGACCTGCCGCTCGCGATGCAGGTGAAACTCCTGCGCGCGATCCAGGAGAAGAAGGTCGGCAGGGTCGGCTCGACCGCCGAGGAGCCGGTCGACGTGCGCATCATCAGCGCCACGCACAAGAAGCTCGCGTCGCAGGTCGAATCGGGCGCGTTCCGCCAGGACCTGTTCTATCGCCTCCACGTGATCGAACTCGCGATGCCGCCGCTGCGCGAGATGCAGGAGGACATTCCGCTCATCGCCAACGCGATCCTGGCGCGGCTCGCGCGCGGACAGCCCGCGAGGCTCGAGCCCGACGCCGTCGCGGCGCTCGAGCGCTATGCCTTTCCCGGCAACGTGCGCGAACTCGAGAACATCCTGGAGCGCGGCCTCTCGCTCGCGGCGGACCCGCAGCACATCACCGCGGCTTCGCTGCACCTGACGCCCGACGCCGACGAGGAGGACGCGAGCGTTCCGCCCGGGGAGAAGTGGCCGCTGCAGGACTACCTGGACCGCGTGGAACGCCAGGCGATCAACGAGGCGCTCGAGAAGACGCGGTACAACCGCACCGCGGCGGCGAAGCTCCTCGGCATCACGTTCCGCGCCATGCGCTATCGCATGGAGAGGCTGGGGATCAAGTGACGCGCTGTCCGCCGGGGCGGCAGGGGCGCGCACCGCCGCGCCGGGCAGCGTCCGTCACCGGGGGCGGCGCCGGTCGCCCTTGCGCGGGCGCGGCTGCGAACTCATCTGCCCCATCACGGTCGTCGGATCCTCGTTCGCCCGCATCTCGGCGCGGGTCGTGCGGCGATCCTTGAACGTCGCATGGCGAAGCCGCTCGTCGCGCGTGCGCGTGTACGCCTGCAGGCTGCGGCGCCGGCGCGCGATCATCATCCGGACGGCGACGAGTCCGGCGGCGAGCGCGGCGAGAATCGGGAAGCCGATGGCGGGATCCATCGGCGGATTGTCGCATCGGCGTCGACCGGGCGAAACCCGAATCGGGCCCGCGGTCGACGCGGGGGGCGCGACTTCGACGAGGCGGGATGGCTCGCCGGCGCGCGCCGCGTGCCCTCGCCCAACGCGGATGCCCGCCCGCCCGGCACCGAGGTGACGCTCGTGGTGATCCACGGGATTTCGCTGCCGCCCGGCCGGTTCGGCGGCGACGCGATCCTCGACCTGTTCACCAACCGCCTCGACCCCGGCCTCCATCCGGCGTTCGCCCCGATCGCTTCGTTGCGGGTCTCGTCGCATTTCCTCATCCGTCGCGACGGGACGCTCGTCCAGTTCGTCCCCTGCGCGATGCGTGCCTGGCACGCCGGGGCCTCGCAGTGGGAAGGTCGAGAGCGGTGCAACGACTTTTCGATCGGGATCGAACTCGAGGGCACCGACCTCGTACCCTACACGTCGAGGCAGTACCGGCGTCTCGCCTCGCTCGTCCGCCGGCTCGGGAAGCGCTGGCCGGTGCGCGATATCGCCGGCCACAGCGACATCGCTCCGGGTCGCAAGACCGATCCCGGACCGGCCTTCGACTGGGCGCGGTTCCGCGGGCTCCTGGCGGACTGATCGAACCCGCCGGCAGCCCGCGGGACCGGCTATAATGGCAGATTCGCCTGACGCGCCCGCAAGCCGCGTGGCGCGCCCGGAACCATGCAGCTCCTCGCCGACTACTTCCCGCTGATCCTGTTCTTCGTCGCGTACAAGGTACAGGGCATCTACGCCGCCACCGCCGTGGCGATCGTCGCGTCGATCGCCCAGATCGCGTACTTCGCGGCCAGGCGCCGCGTCTCGGCGGTGCATTGGCTCTCGTTCGCGATCATCGTCGTGTTCGGCGGCGCGACCCTCCTGCTGCAGGACGAGACCTTCATCAAGTGGAAGCCCACGGTGCTCTACGCGCTCTTCGGGCTCGTTCTGGCGGCGGGCAAGCTCGCGTTCCGGCGCGACCTGATCGCAGGACTGCTCAAGGACGTGTCGCTGCCCGCTCCCGTCTGGTCGGCGGTGACCTGGTCCTGGGTCGGGTTCTTCGCCGCGATGGCGGTGGCCAACTGGTACGTGGCCTTCCATTTCCCGACCGACACCTGGGTCAACTTCAAGGTCTGGGGCGGCATCGGCCTCGTCCTCGCGTTCGCGATCGCCCAGGGCCTTTGGCTCGCCCGGCACATGCAGGAAGCTCCCTCGCGCGAGGAGGTGCCGCGCCCATGACCCGATCCGACCTCGCGCGCGAGATCGCCGGCCGCCTCGAGCCGCTCGCCCCGGTGCACCTCGACCTCGATGACCAGAGCGCCGCCCACGCCGGACACGCCGGCGCGGCGGCCGGCGGCGGGCACTTTTCGCTGCTGGTCGTGTCAGAGGCGTTCTCCGGCGCCGGCAGGCTCGACCGCCACCGCCGCGTGATGGACCGGCTGGCCGACCTGATTCCGCACCCGGTGCACGCGCTGGCGATCCGCGCCCTGACTCCCGACGAATACTTCACGTCCCGCGAAAGGACCCATCGATGACCCGTACCACGATCGCGCTCGCCGTCATGGCCGCGCTCGCCCTGCCGGCCGCGCACGCGCAAACCCCCGCACCGAAGGCGGCCCCCCCGAAGGCTGCCGCGGCGAAACCCGCCGAGGCCCCCGGCAAGGCGCTCTACCCGCCTTCGGCGTTCGACGCCGTGCTCAAGGACCGCACCGCGCAGGGCCAGCCGGACACACCCGAGCTTCGCGCCATGATCCGCGAGGAACTCAACACGCGCGAACTGCTCGCACGCGAAGCGCGCAAGAAGGGGCTCGACAAGTCCGCCGACATCAAGTCGCAGATGGATCTCGCCTCCCAGACCGTGCTCGTCCGGGCATTCGTCGCGGACTGGGTGAAGAACAATCCGCTGCCCGAGGCCGACCTCCGCAGGGAGTACGACGCGATCAAGTCCCAGATCGGCGACAAGGAGTACAAGGTCGCCCACATCCTCGTCGAGACCGAGCCGGAGGCGAAGGACGTGGTCGCGGAACTCCAGAAGGGCGCCAAGTTCGCGGACCTCGCGAAGGCGCGCTCGAAGGACCCGGGCTCGAAGGACAAGGGCGGCGATCTCGACTGGAATGCGCCGGCGAACTTCGTGAAGCCGTTCTCGGACGCGATGGTGAAGGCAGAGAAGGGCAAGTTCACGCCGCAGCCGGTTCAGACGCAGTTCGGCTGGCACGTGATTCTCGTCGAGGACGTGCGCGACGCGAAGGTGCCTTCGTTCGACGAGGTGAAGCCGCAGCTCGCGCAGCGCATGCAGGCGCAGCACCTCGACAAGTACTTCCGGGAGCTGCGCGCGAAGAACGGCGTCTGATCCGATCTGCCGCGGCACCGGAAGGGGCGGGTCCGAAGGGATCCGCCCCTTTTTCGTCTCGAGGCCGCGTCCGGCCGCGCCAGGCGCCGGCCCCCTGCCCCGTCGCCCGCCGCGCGTTCGATGGTATCGTTCGCGCTAGCCGCGGCACGAGCGCCAGCCTCCCGGGCAGCGCGTCAGTGGCCGCGTTCCTCGGGAGGAGATGCATGTCGATGATCCGCAATCCGAAGGAGTTCGGCTCGGGCTGTCTGTTCGCGCTCGCCGGGCTCGCGGCGATCGGGGTGGGCTACGCCTACCCGGTGGGCACGGCGGCGCGCATGGGTCCGGGCTATTTTCCGCGCGCCCTCGGGATGATCCTGGTGGCGCTCGGCCTCGTGCTGATCGTCAAGGGGCTGCGCACGCAGGGTCCGCGGATCTCGATCCCGACGTTGCAGCCTCTCGCGATCGTGCTCGGGAGCGTGCTGCTCTTCGGACTCACCGTCGTCCCGCTCGGCCTCGTCCTCTCGACGATCCTGCTCGTCGTCGCGTCCAGCGTCGCGAGCCACGAGTTCCGCTGGAAGGAAGCGCTGATCGCCTCGCTCGTGCTCGCGGCATTCGTCGTCGTGGCGTTCACCTGGGGGCTCAAGCTGCAGCTGCCGGTCTGGCCGCGCTTCATCGTGGGGTCCTGACGCCATGGAACTGCTCCAGCACCTCGCGCTCGGGTTCGAAGTCGCGCTATCGCTCCAGAACCTGCTCTACGCGTTCTTCGGCGTCCTGCTGGGCACGCTGATCGGCGTCCTGCCGGGCATCGGCCCGGTCCCGACGATCGCGATGCTGCTGCCGGTCACTTACGCGCTGCCGCCGGTATCCGCGCTCATCATGCTCGCCGGCATCTACTACGGCGCCAGCTACGGCGGCTCGACGACGGCGATCCTCGTGAACCTGCCCGGGGAATCGTCGTCGGTGGTGACCTGCATCGACGGCTACCAGATGGCACGCCGCGGCAAGGCGGGCAAGGCGCTGTCGGTCGCGGCGATCGGATCGTTCATCGCGGGCACCGTCGCGACGATCGTCATCGCCGGCTTCGCGCCGCCGCTCGCCGAGTTCGCGCTCAAGTTCGGACCCGCCGAGTACTTCTCGCTGATGGTCCTCGGCCTGCTCTCGGCGGTCGTCCTGGCGAGCGGATCGCTGCTCAAGGCGATCGCGATGATCGTGCTGGGCCTGCTGCTCGGCATCGTCGGCACCGACGTCAACTCGGGGTTGCAGCGCTACACGTTCGGCGTGCCGGAACTCTCCGACGGCATCGGCTTCGTGACGCTCGCGATGGGCCTCTTCGGCTTCGCCGAGATCATCGTCAACCTCGAGCAGCGCGGACACCGCGAGGTCTTCACCGACAACGTGTCCGGCCTGTGGCTCAAGTGGAAGGAGTTCAAGGAGGCGCTGCCGGCGATCGCGCGCGGCACCGGCATCGGGTCGGTGCTGGGCATCCTGCCGGGCGGCGGCGCGATGCTGTCGGCGTTCGCGTCCTACACGATCGAGAAGAAGATCTCGAAGGACCCGTCGCGCTTCGGCAAGGGGGCGATCGAGGGAGTCGCGGGGCCCGAGAGCGCGAACAACGCAGGCGCACAGGCGTCGTTCATCCCGCTCCTCACGCTCGGGATTCCGGGCAACGCCGTGATGGCGCTGATGGTCGGCGCGATGACGATCCACAGCATCCAGCCCGGGCCGCAGGTGATGTCGTCGAACCCGCACCTCTTCTGGGGGCTGATCGCGTCGATGTGGATCGGCAACCTGATGCTCGTCGTGCTCAACCTGCCGATGATCGGCGTGTGGGTGAAGCTCCTCAAGGTCCCCTACCGGCTCCTCTATCCTGCGATCCTGCTGTTCTGCTGCATCGGCGTCTACAGCCTGCAGAACAACGTGTTCGACGTGCTGGCCGCCGCGGTGTTCGGCGGGCTGGGCTGGGTCTTCGTCAAGCTCGAATGCGAACCGGCGCCGCTGCTGCTGGGCTTCATCCTCGGGCCGATGATGGAGGAGAACCTGCGCCGCGCGCTGCTCCTGTCGCGCGGCGACCCGACCGTGTTCTTCACGCGTCCGCTCTCGCTCGCGATGCTGATCGCGGCTGCATTGCTGCTGCTGATCATCGTGCTGCCGGCGGTGCGCAAGACGCGCCAGGAAGCGTTCCACGAGGAAGGCGCATAGCGGCAGGCCCGGCGGAGGAGCCGGTGCAGCGGTAGAATTCGGGGGGCGGCGGCATCGTCGGTCCGGCGGCCGCGATGCCCGGCGCATCCCCCGACTCCCACGCTCCGCAGGCCCTCCCATGCTCGACTGGTCGTTGCCGTATCCGTCCCGGCGCCAGCCGGTCCTCGCACGCAACGTCGTCGCGACGAGCCAGCCGCTCGCGGCCCAGGCCGGCGCATCGATGATCGCGCGCGGCGGCAACGCGGTCGATGCGGCGGTCGCCGCGGCCATCACGCTGACCGTCGTCGAGCCGGTCAGCAACGGCATCGGGTCGGACCTCTTCGCGATCGTCTGGGACGGACGCGAACTCGTCGGACTGAACGCGTCCGGGCGCGCGCCTGCCGCGGCGAGCGTGTCGCGGTACGCGGGCAAGTCGGAGATGCCGCAGCGCGGCTGGGAACCGGTCACCGTTCCCGGCGCGGTCTCGGGCTGGGTCGCGCTGTCGCAACGCTTCGGCAAGCTGCCGTTCGCCGACCTGTTCGAGCCGGCGATCCGCTACGCGCGCGAAGGCTGGATCGTCTCGCCGACGATCGCCGGGCAGTGGGAGCGCGCGGTCGGCGTCCTGCCCCACGACCTGGGTTTCGCCGAACACTTCCTGCCGCAGGGCCGCGCACCGCGCCCGGGCGAGACCTTCGCGTGCCCGCAACAGGCGCGTACGCTCGAGACGATCGCCTCGACCAAGGGCGAGGCGTTCTACCGCGGCGCCCTCGCGCAGGCCATGGCCGCCGACGCGAAACGGCACGGCGCCGTCCACACCGCGGAGGACTTCGCGCGCCACCAGGCCGATTGGGTCGTGCCGCTCGGGTTCGACTACCGCGGCACGACC
>DAOMBL010000041.1:0-13206 GCA_035427325.1 Casimicrobiaceae bacterium | reverse complement strand
TTCGCGAACAGCTCCGCGCGGGATGCGTACAGCGGCACGCCGGCGGCGCGGGCGACCTCGGCGGCCTTCGGCGCGACGTCGACGATCGCCGCGAGCGTCGTCCTGCCGCAGCGGCCGATCTCCTCGATGTGACGCAGGCCGATCAAGCCTGCGCCGGCCACGGCGATGCGAACGGTGTTCATGGTCGATGTCGGAGGTGGCGGCAGCGGAACGCCGGCGTTCCCGTCAGCCCTTGTAGCCCAGGAGCCGCGGGAGGAACAGCACGAAGTCCGGGACGAACGCGATCAGCCCCAGCGCGACGAAGGTCACGCCGAGGAACGGCATCAGCTCGCGGACCATGTCGCGCAGCGTGACGTTGGCGATCTTGTTCATCATGAAGAGCAGCAGGCCGTAGGGCGGCGTGACGAGGCCGATCATGATGTTGACCACGCACATCACGCCGAAGTGCACCATGTCGATGCCCAGGGCCTGCGCGGTCGGCAAGAGCACCGGCAGGATCACCAGGATGATCGTGGTGCCCTCGAGGAAGCACCCCAGGATCAGCAGCAGCACGTTGATGGCGAGGAGGAACACGATCGGCGACAGCTCCCAGGTCGCGAGCATCGCCTTCAGCGTCTTCGGGATGTCCTCGGAGGTGATCACGAAGTTGAACACCAGCGCGCCGGCGATCAGCATGCTGATCGACACGGTGACCCGCGCGCTCGAGGCGAGCGCCCGGTAGATGTCGCGCGGCGTGACGCTCCGGTAGAGGAATATCGAGATCAGCACCGCGTACGCCGCCGCGACCGCGGCGGCTTCGGTGGGCGTGGTGACGCCGCTGTACATGCACCCGAGCAGGATCACCGGCATCAGGAGCGCCGGCATCGCCTCCCAGGTCACCCGGGGCAGTTCGCGCAGCGGGACGCGCGCCTCCACCGGGAAGTTCCGCCGCTTCGCCGACCAGGCGACCATGAGGCTCTGCGCGATGCCGAGCAGCAGGCCCGGCACGATGCCGCCGAGGAACAGGTAGCCGACCGAGGTGTCCGACACCAGCGCGAAGAGCACCAGCGGGATCGACGGCGGAATGATCGGCCCGATGATCGACGAGATGCAGGTCAACGCTGCCGCGAATGCGGGCGGATACTTGTTGTCGCGCGTCATCAGCGACTGCATCAGCTTGCCCGAGGCCGCGGCGTCGGCCAGCGCCGAACCCGACATGCTCGCGAAGATGACGCTCTGCACGACGTTGACCTGCGCGAGTCCGCCGCGGAAGCGCCCGACGATCGCGTTGCAGAAGTGCAGCAGCTTGTCCATGATGCTGCCGGTGTTCATGAACTCGGCCGCGAGGATGAACAGCGGGATCGCGAGCAGGAGCTGACTCGCCATCATGCCGTTCAGCAGCTGCTCCGCCGCGGTGCCCATGTCGAGGCCGGACAGGAACAGCCACAGGATCGAGCCGCCGATCATCGCGAACCCGAGCGGCAGCCCGGTGAGGCTCAGGACGACGATGACGATCAGCGTCAGGGCGAAGGGGCTCGGCATGGTCACAGCCCGGAGGTCGTCTTGGTGATGTCGACCTCCTCGGGCGCCTCGCCGCGCAGGAGGCTCACGATCGACCAGGCGTAGCGGACGATCACCGCCACGGCGAACACGACGTAGACCGAGTAGAGGATGTCGAGCCGGACCTTCAGGTAGGAACTCGACTCGACCTTCATGAAGGTCACGTACTTGATCGTGGCCGGCAGCGCCATCCCGAACAGCACGACCGCGGCCACCGCGACGACGAGGCCCAGCACCCGGCGCCCCGTGGGCCCGAGCGCGCCCGACAGCAGGTCGAAGCGGATCTCGTCGCTCTCGCGCAGCCAGAACGCGGAACCGATCAGCGTCATGTACAGCCAGGCGACGACCGAGAGTTCGGACGACCAGCCGATCGGGAAATTGAAGACGTAGCGGAAGACGATCTGGACGATGAACGAGAGGAACATGATGCCGAGCAGGCCCGCCACGATGTTCTCGGCGCGCCTCCGCGTCCACTCGACGATTCGCTGCAGGGTCGCTTGCCCGAAGCCTCCCGATCTCCCCGTATCCGCGCCGCGCGGGTGCGCCGGCGCAAGACGTCGACTTCCTCCCGCCGTTCCGGGAGGGGCGCGGGCCGGTCCGCGGCCCGCGCCGCGCCCGCGCTACTTGACCGCCGCGATCCTGTCGAGCACGCCCGGCGCCCAGGCCTTCGCCTCGTCGGAGGCGAGGTACACCTTCTGGGCGTAGGCGCGGAACGCGGGGATGTCGGGCGTGTAGACGTCGAGCCCGTGCTTCTTCATCCCGTCGGCGAGTTCGGCCTCCTTCTTGAGGTGCTCGTTGACGCTCCACGCCAGCGCCTTGTCGACCGCGGCCTGGAAGCGCTTCTGCTTGTCCGCGCCCATGCCGTTCCAGAACTTCTGGTTCATGCACAGGATGTCGAACGCGACCAGGTGGGAGGTCAGCACGATCTGCGACATCACCTCGTAGAACTTCATCGCCTGCACATTGGGCAGCGGGTTGTCCTGGCCGTCGACGGCTCCGGTCTGCAGGGCGGTGTAGGTCTCGGCGAAGGCGAGCGGCGTCGGATTGGCGCCGAGCGAGCGGCCGAGGAGCTGCCAGGCGTCGCCGGCCGGCATGCGCAGCTTGATGCCCTGCATGTCCGCCGGCGTCTGGATCTTCTTCTTCGGCTTGAGGCCGACCTGCCGGGTGCCGAAGAACGTGGGCCCGAGCACCTTGATCTTCAGCTTGTCCTCGGCCTCCCGGACCATCTGCGTGCCGACGTCGCTCTTGAAGAACGCGAGGACGTGGTGCGCGTCGCGGAACACGTAGGCGGCCGTCAGCACCGAGAACGGGGCGTGCTGCTTCGAGATGTCCTGCGGCGCGATGTTGCCGACCTCGAGGTTGTCGCGCTGCAGCGCGACGAGTTCGGTGCCCTGCTTGAACAGGCTCCCCATGTAGTGGGGTTCGATGGCGAAATCGCCGGCGAGGTCCTGCGCGATCATCCGGTACATGTCGGCGCGGATGTCCTTGTCGGAGAACACCGCGGTCATGCGGACCTTCGGCTTGTCCTGGCTCCACGCGGGCAGCGCCTGGGCGGCCACGAGCGCGGCGCCCGCCTTCAGTGCAGCACGACGATCGATCGAAAACTCCATGCTCTCCTCCTCGTTGGTGGTGTCGACTGCGGGTCTCGTACGGTTCGGGGTGACGGCGGCGGCGCGACGGTCACGCCGGTTGCGCGGCCGCCGACGGCGCGGTCCACGCGTGCGAAGCGAAGTATGCCTTCGCCGACTCGAGGCAGCGGAACGCGTGCTCGGCGTAGCCCATCTCCTGGGCGCGCTCGAGATGCGGCAGCTCGATCGAGTAGGGAACCTGCGGAATGTGCCGGAGGATCCCGGCGATGTCGATGCCGCCCTCGCCCAGGTACAGGCGCGCCTCGCGGAGCACGCGGACCATCTCGTCGTGGTCGGTCGGGATCTCGGCCGACGCGTCGCAGATCTGCGCGAAATGGAACCATTCTCGCGGCAGCGCGGCGAGGTCGGCGGCGCGGTCGCGGGCCCGGTGGAAGTGGTGGGTGTCGATCATGAGTCCCGCGTTCTCCCGGCGGACGGTGCGCAGCACGTCGACCGCGCCCGCGAGGTCGCGCACGGCGGCGATCGGCACGCTCTCGAGGTCGACGGTCAGCCCGTAGGGTTTCGCGAGGTCGCAGATCTCGCCGAAGGTGTCGATCACGAACGCGCGGTCGGTCGTCCAGATCGACGACAGCACGGCGCGCGCACCGAGCGACGCCGCGATCTCGAATTCCGGCTCGTAGCCCCTGGGATCGACGCCGTCCTTGACCCGGGCGAGTTCGATGTCGTGCAGCCGGACGCCGGTCGAGGCGAGCGCACGCTTCGTCTGCGCGAGGAGCGTCGGATTCGACGCGAGGCCGTAGTTCGGCTCGCCGGGCAGTCCCATGAAGATCGTGCGCACGCTCACGTAGTCGTAGCCCGCGCGCGCGGCGACGTAGATCATCTCCGGCGGCGGCAGGCCCATCACCGTGAGGTGCGCGAGCGAGAACTCCGGTTTCGCACCGGAAGCGCGCGCGGAAGGGCGGCCCTGCGGCCCGCCCGAGGGTGCGAGGGCGCCCGACGCGCCCTTGCGGGTCGACGATTCGTCCATGGCGGTCTCCTGGTTCATCGGTGGGTCGTCGGGGGCCGGCGCCTCAGCCGCCGGTGGCGACGTGGTGCACCTTCCGCCCCGGCGAATAGATGTCCATGATGTTCCAGTGCCCGGCGGTCGGCACCGGCTCGTTCTTCATGTAGACGTCGAGCACGACCGGCTTCTTCGCCTTGATCGCCTTCGCGAGCGCGGGCTTGAACTCGGACGCGGAGGCGATCTTCACGCCCTCGACGCCGTACGCGCGCGCGATCGCCGCGTAGTCGGGCGACCACGGCTTGCCGTCCTTCTCGAACACCGTGCCGAAGGTCGTGCCGTAGTGCGCGGCCTCGAGGCCCGCGATCGTTCCGAACGCGTAGTTGTTCATGATCACCCAGACGACCGGGATGTCCTCCTCGAACGCCGTCGCGAGCGCCGCCGGGTTCTGGCCGAATCCGCCGTCGCCGACCAGCGCGACGACCACGCGGTCGGGCAGCGCGACCTTCGCGCCGAGCGCGGCCGGCGAGCCGAAGCCCATCGTCGCGAATCCGCCGGGCGTGAAGATGCTGCCGGGCGTGTAGATCGGGAACTGCTGGCCGACGCCGTTCTTGTTCCAGCCCACGTCGGTGCACAGGATCGCGTCGCGCGGCAGCACCGCGCGCAGGTCGGCGAGGATCCGCTCCGGCCGCATCGGCCAGGCCGCGCTCTCCATCGCTTTCTTGTTGCCGGCGACGAACTTCCTGCGGTTGGCCGCCATCTCGGCCAGGAGCTTCGGCCGCTGCACGCCCTTGGGTGCGAGCTTGCGGGCGACCCGGTTCAGCACCGTGAGCGCCGCCTTGAGGTCGGCCACCGCCCCGATCGCTACCGGGAAGTTGCGGCCGATCTCCGCCGGATCGATGTCGATGTGGATCAGCTTCGTCGGGGGCATCCGAAACGTGTAGGCCTCTTCCCACGAGCTGCAGTCGGCCTCGGAGAAGCGGGTGCCGAGCGCCAGGATGCAGTCCGCGGCGAGCGTCTTGTCGTTGATGAACTTCGTGCCCCAGAATCCGGTCATCCCGAGGATCAGCGGATGGTCGTCGGGCAGCGCGCCCTTGCCCATCAGCGTGTGCGCGACCGGCAGCGACAGGTGCTCGGCGAGTTCGCGCATCTCGCCGGCCGCCTGCGCGAGCAGGATGCCGCCGCCCGCGTAGAGCACCGGCGCCTCCGCGTCGAGGAGCGCGCGCACCATCGACTCGGCCGTCGTCTCGTCGAGCGAGGGCTTCGCGAGCGTGCGGGCGTTCGCCGCGGCGCGCTTCCAGGCCGCGGGATCGGTCGTCTTCGAGAAAATGTCCATCGGCACGTCGACCAGCACCGGCCCGGGGCGGCCGCTCTCGGCGAGCGCGAAGGCCTTCTCGAGGATCTCGGGCATCAGGTGCGCCGAGTCGACGCGCCAGGCGCGCTTGACGAACGGCCGATAGATCTCGTACTGCGAGGCGTCCGCGTGCAGGTTCACCTCCTGGTGCGGATGCTTGCCGTAGTAGTGGGTCGGCACGTCGCCGGCGATCACCACCATCGGGATCGAGTCGAGCGCGGCGTTCGCCACGCCGGTCGCGGCGTTGGTGAGCCCGGGCGACAGGTGCGAGAGCAGCACCGAGGCCTTGCCGGTCGCCCGCGCGTATCCGTCGGCCGCATGCGCGGCGATCTGCTCGTGGCGCGTGTTGACGAACCGGATCTTCCGGCTCTTCGACAGCGCCGCGAGCACCGCGATGTTGGTGTGGCCGCACAGGCCGAAGACATGGCGGACGCCGCGTCCTTCGAGATACTTGACGAGGTGCTCGGCAACGGTGTCGTTCATCGTGTTTCCTCGGGTGCTCGTGGTCGGTGCGCGCATCGGGTCGGCGTCAGCGGTCGCGCGGTCCGCGGCCGGCGAACGCTTCGGGCAGGTCTCGGCGCGCCGGCCCGCTGTAGCGGTACGCGATCGTGGGCGGCATCGGGCCCATGATCCGGCGGCCGCGCTGCTTCTGCTCCCACGCGTGGGCGAGGATCCCCACCGACCGCGACAGGATGAAGAGCCCGCGGCCGAGTTCCGGCTCGAAGCCCAGTTCGCAGAAGATCACGGCGGTGATGCCGTCGATGTTCATCGGAATCGTCTTGCCCTTGTGGGCGAGGAGCGCCGCCTCCACCGCGCGCCCGATCCGCGCGTAGCGGCCGCCGATCGCGCCGTCGGCCTCCGCGCGCCGCAGGAGTTCGTAGAGCGGCGCCACGCGCGGGTCGATCGGATGGAAGCGGTGGCCGAAGCCGGGCATGATCTTCTCGCCCTCCGAGCGGTGCTTCGCGAGCACCTTCGACGCGGCCGCGACGAGGTCGCCGTGCTCGCCGGCTTCCGCGTCGATCTCGCGGTAGCGCTCCATGCACTGCTGGCCGGCGCCGCCGTGGATGTCGTCGAGGACGTTGATGGCGGAGGCCATCGCGCCGTTGACCGGCAGGCCGCAGGTGACCGCCATGCGCGAGATCGCGATCGACGGCGCGTGCGGGCCGTGGTCGACGCCGGGCACGAGGGCCGCTTCGAGCAACTCGGCCTGCGCCGCGGTCGGCAATTCGCCGCGCAGCATGAGCCAGATCATCTCGGGAAAGCGCACCCTTCCTATCAACTGTTCCACCGGATAGCCGCGGATCGCGATCTTCCCCGGGTGGATGTCGATGATCGACGTGTCCCACCAGGCGGACGCGTCGGACACGAGCTGTTCGGCGGACGGGGTCGGCATGTTCGGTCGCGGTCGTGGAGGTCGTCGTGGCGGATCGGCGCCCGCACGCGTCAGGTCGTGATCATCTCGACCTCGGACTCGAGCGCCGGGTCGTAGAACGCGCCGAACAGCTCCTCGTCGGACGGCTTGTCCTCCTTGATCGGCACCGACACCCAGGTCGTGTTGAGGTAGTGCTTGAGGTGCACGTTCTCCGAGACGACGTTGCCGCCCCAGGTGCCGCAGCCCAGGCTCGCGGTCATCGGCATGCCGTTGTTGAACGCCCCGGCGTTCGCCTTCGACTGCGGTTGCCGGACCATGATCCGCGACACCGGGGCGACCCGCGCGAGCGCGTCGATGTGGGACTGGTCGAACGAATAGATGCCGCAGGAGTGGCCCTTGCCGCCGACCTCGTAGACCGCGCGCACCATCGCGAGCGCCTGGTCGAACCCGGAGAATTTGTAGACCGCGAGGAGCGTCGTGAGCTTCTCGCCGGAGAACGGGTGCTCCTTGCCGATGCCGTCGCCGTGCACGATGATGAACTTGCGGTCGGCGGGAATCGTGAAGCCCGCGATCTGCGCGAGCTGCTGCGGGGCGATCGCCACGGTGTTCGACGTGCGGTGGCGCTCGTCGTCCCACATCGCCTTCTTCAGCAGCGCCTTCTCGGCCTCGCTCGCGAGGTAGCCACCCTCGTGCTGGAGCTGGGCGAGCATCCGGTCGAAGATCGACGCCTCGATCAGCAGGTTGCCGTCGGCCGAGCAGCCGGAGCCGAAGTCGGAGGTCTTCGACAGGCGGGTGTTGCGCGCCGCCTCCTCGATGTTCGCGGTCTCGTCGATGACCATCGTCGAGTTGCCCGCGCCCACGCCGTAGGCCGGCGTGCCGGAGCTGTACGCCGCGCGCACCATCGGCTGGCCCCCGGTGGCGATGATGAGGTCGGCGCGCGCCATCAGCGCCTGCGACATCGGGATGTTGACCTTGGTGAGGCACTGCAGGATGTCGGGCGGCGCGCCTTCGCGCTCGAGCGCCTCGCGCATCAGGCGCACCGTCTCGTACGAGGTCTTCTTCGAGCGCGGGTGCGGCGAGTAGATGACGACGTCGCGCGCCTTGATCGCGTAGATCGCGTTGCCGGCGGGCGTGAGATCGGGGTTCGTCGTCGGGACGATGCAGGCGATGATGCCGGCGGGCTTGCCGTACTTGACGATGCCCTTCTCGGGAAGCTCCTCGATGACGCCGACGCTCTTCTGGCGCAGGGCGTCGCGCAGCACGCCGCGGATCTTCATCCGCTTGCCCATGCGGCTCTCGGGATCGCCGAGCCCGCTCTCGTCGATGCCCATCTTCACGAGGCGCGTGAAGGTCCGCTTGTTCGCCACCGCCCAGGCCACCGCCTGGCAGAGTCGGTCGACGCGCTCTTGGTCGTAGGTCTCGATGATCGCGAGCGCCTTGCGCGCCCGCGCGAACGCCTCGTCGAGTTCCTGCTGCTGTTCGTCGTTGATGCCCTTCCTGGTGTCGGTGGGGGTGGCCATGGTCGTCCTCGGCGGGAATCCGGCGCGACGCGCGCGACCGGCATGTCGGGGGCAGGGGCCTTCGGCGCCGCGCCCGTGGAATGCCATGGACGATAGCGCCGCGGTCGGTGAGGCGTCAAGGGCGCATTGCGGCAAAGTGTGCGCTATGCGCCCAAATAATGCGCGGGTGGGCAATCCGTTGCGCGTCGACGGGGCGTCCTCGCGACCATTGGCCGGTGGAGCCGATCGCTCCGGCCGGCGGCCATGGCCAAGCCCATGAAACGCCTGCCACGGGCCAGCCACGGGGCCTCCGGGCCGGGCCGTTCCTCCCGGCAGGCGTCTCGCGTTCGCGAACGCCGGCACTGCGCCGAACTCATGCCGGCATCGGGCCCTGTGCGAGTCCGCCACGGATGGGCACCTCGGGAGCGGGTCCGGTGCCTGCCGCCCGTGGGGCGCTTCGGGAGCGCCTGACGGCGTTCGATGGGGCCCGGACTCGCGAAGCGCGCTGCGAACGTCAGGTCGCGCTCGCGATGCGCTCGCGGATCACGGCGACGACGTCGTCCGGGTCGCGTTTCCACCAGTTGCGCTGCGAGAAGATCTCGACTTCGACCCAGCCGTCGAACCCGGCGCGCTCGACCATCGCGCGGATGCCGGGGAGGTCGATGACGCCGTCGCCCATCATCCCGCGATCGAGCCGCAGGTCCTGCGTGTCGGCCAGCCAGTCGCTCACGTGGAACGCGCAGATCCGGCGTCCCGCGCGCGCGATCTTGGCCTCGAGGTCCGGATCCCACCAGACCGCATAGGTGTCGACGGCGATGCCGACGACGTCGTCGGCGGCCAGCATGTCGCACCAGCGGGTCGCCTGGCCCACGGTCGACAGCACCGAGCGGGTCGCGCAGATCATCGGATGCAGCGGCTCGATCGCGAGCCTGACGCCCACCGAGCGCGCGTGCGGGATCAGTTCGGCGACGGCATCGAGCGCGCGCGCACGGGCGCCGGCGATGCTCTTCTCGCTCGCGTCGACGCCGCCGGCGACGAACACGAGGCAGGGGGCGCCCAGCGCCGCGGCCTCGTCGAGCGCGCGGCGCACGTCGTCGCGTGCGCGGGCCGCCTCGCGCGCGTCCGGCGAGGTGACGATCCCGCCGAAGCAGTAGCCGGACATCGCGATGCCGCTGCCGGCGACGAGCGAGGCCGTGCGTTCGACACCGTGCTCGCGGACTTTGTCGCGCCACAGGCTCGCGCACGGCACTCCGTTGCGCGCCATCGCCTCGATGAACTGCGGCGTCGTGCACTGCCGGAGCAGCGTCGCCTGGTGGATCGAGAGCCTCGCGGGGTCGGCCATCGGTCGCTCGTGCGGATCGTGCGTCCTGTCGTGGCGCGATCAGCCTATCACGCCCCGTCGGGGTGCCCGGCCGCGACGCCTGGTCGTGGAGCCCCAGGGCCACGTCGCCGCCCACCACGACCGCCACGCACTGCTTCTGCCCCGTCCGCTCCGCTCGAAAGCGGTATCGCACGGGCGCATTCGGGATACGCCCGGAACCGGGTCAGACGATTGCCCCCTGGGACAAGAGCACCTGGCGCACCACCGCAGCTCCGGGAAGCATGCCTCGCTGCGCCTGCAAGGCGGCCGACACGCCGGCCGCTTGCCCCGTCGCGAATGCCGTGCCCATGACGCGGGTCGAGCCATAGGCCATCGGATCGGCGCCCGTTACCCGGCCGGCGAGGCGCAGGTTGCCGATGCCCTGCGCCTGGATCGCCGTGTACGGGATGTCGAAGAAGCCTTCGCCCCCGATCGGCACGAACGCCGCACGCCCGGGCGCTTCGTGCACTTCCATTGGCCAGCAGCCGCGCGCGATGCCGTCGTCGCGGCGGCGTCCCATGCGGCCGTCCTCGGACGTCACATCGCCCAGCGAACGCGGGCGTCGCGTTTCGCGAATACCGAGTTGAGGGCCGGTCGAGGCGATGAACGCGCGATCGAATCCCGGGATCCGGCGCAGGAAAGGCAGGAAGTCCCAGGCCTGGCGCCGAGCGGCAATCTCCGCACGGGCGAGGTCTCCCCCCTGCAAGCCTTCGGTCGCGAGGTCGATGCCCATCCACCACACGTCGTTCGAGACCGGCAGGCGGACGAGCACGCCTCCGTCGGCGCGCGCCAGCGGTGTCGATGCCGACGCGTTGTAGAGGATCGCCGCCGCGCGCAACTGCTCCCGGTCGAGGGCGACCTCCGGCGATACGCCGCCGATGTGCACCGGAAGCGAGGCCGGCTGCACGCGAGCGCCGGGACCGCCCGGTTGCGAGAACGGCGTGCCGGCGAATGCCGACAGACTCGCCTCCCCGCTCGCGTCGACAAACACAGCCGCCTCGATGTCGTGCAGACCCGCATGATCGGCGATGCGCACCGCGACGATGCGCTCGTCCCGGGTCGTGGCGAAGACCAGTCGGCTGTGCAGCCGCAGGTCGATCCCGGGAGCGGAAACAAGGTTGTCGAGCGCGAACTTCACCGGCTCGACCTCGATCATCACGATCCAGTTGCCGCTCTTGCTGCGGACCGGAGCGATGCCGAGGCCGAGTCGCTGCAGCTCCAGCAACAGTTCCCAACCGACGCCGCCGATGGCTCGCGTCGCGTCCGGACCGGCGACAAAGAAGCCGCAATACGACAGCACGCTCGCATTGGTCGCGGCGCCACCCAGGAATCCGTACCGCTCGACGAGCAGCGTGCGTGCTCCCGCACGCGCAGCGCCCAGGGCTGCGCCGACGCCAGCCGCGCCACCTCCCACCACCACCACGTCGTAGCGATCGGCGCCGGTCTTCGGCATGCCCCGCATCACTCCGGCGAGAATCCGACCCGCCTTGCAACGCCTCCGATCAGCGCGTAATCCGATGCGACCGCATCGAGCAATTCGGCGGGCGTCGACCCGATGGGGTCGGCCTGAGCTGCCGCACGGAACTTCTCCACGAACCCGGACTCCTTCGCGATCGCCGCGATCTCCGCGCTGACGCGTTGCACGACGGCGTCGGGCGTTCCGGGGGGCGCCCACAGCGTGAAGACCGAGCCGGTGGTGAACTCGATGATCTTCGATTCGGCTCCGGTCGGGACGTCGGGCAACGCCGACAGGCGCGTGCCGCCGGTCCCCATCAGGGCGCGGACCTTTCCCGACCGGATGTGCGGCAGGTAGTTCGGCACGGTGTCTAGCGTCATGTCGACCTGCTCGGCGACCAGCGCGGCCATGGCTGGAGCGCTTCCCTTGTACGGGATGGGCGCAAAGGTGAGACCGGTGCGCTCGGCGATCGCGTGCATCACCAGGGTGGTGTGCGGCGTGGTCTGGGCGAAGTTGAGCTTGCCGGGATTCTGCTTCGAATATGCGACCAGCTCCTGGATCGTCCTGGCCGGTACCTTGCTGCTGACGAGCAGGTAGAAGGGCGCCGAAACCACCAGCGATACCGGCTTCATCTGCTTCACGAAATCCACGGGCTGGTTTTTCGAGAAGATCGGCGATGCCGACATCGCGCCGCCATAGAAGAACGTGTACCCATCCGCCGGTGCGTTCAGGACCGCGTTGGCGGCGATGGTCGTATTGGCGCCCGGGCGGTTCTCGATCACGACCGGCTGGCCGAGCCGCTGAGAGAGATGCGCGCCGGTCAGGCGCACCGTCACGTCGATCAAGCCGCCCGGGGCGACACCGACGACGATGCGGATCGGCCGGGTCGGATAGTCTCCCTGCGCCAGGGCCGTCAGCGGCATCAGGGTCACCGTGCCCGCCGCGAGAATGCCGCATACGGTGCGAACGACGCGTTCGATGCCAGCGGTGGCACAGCAGTGGCGAAGCATCTTGTTCCCTCCTTTGATCGGCGCGCGATGTGCGGCCGCGATCCAACCCGGTATCCTCGAGCCGATCATTCCCGGCGCGCGACCCGGGGCGCGTGGTCGCGCATCGATGGTACCGTTCCCCGCGAGACCCCGGATCGCGACACGGATCAGTAGAGCCCCGACGTCGCGCCGCCGTCGCCGGCGATCGCCGTGCCCTGGATGTGCCGCGCCCGCCCCGAGCAGAGGAAGAGCGCGAGCGAGGCGACGTCTTCGGGCCTGCCGAGCCGCGCGAGCCCATCCTTCTCCACGAGCCTGCGCCGCACGTCGTCGACGCTCTCGCCGGTGGACTGCGCCCGCTGGCGAAACAGCTGCTCGACCCGCTCGGTCTCGGTCATCCCCGGCAGGATCGCGTTGACGTTGACGCGATCGCGCTTGCCGAGGCCGGACAGGCCCTTGGAGAAGTTCCACATCGCCGCGTTGACCGAGCCGCCGATCAGGAACTCGGGGTCGGGCGTGCGCGCCGCGCCGCCGATGACGTTCACGACGTGGCCGTGCGCGCGCGCGAGCATCGGCCAGAACAGGCGGCACAGCCGCACGCAGCCGAAGAACTTGAGCGCGAAGCCGTCCTGCCAGGCCGCCCCGTCGAGGTCGAGGAACGCGCCGGCCCGGGTCGCGCCCGCCGAATTCACCAGGATGTCGCAGTTGCCGTAACGGTCGGCGACATGCGCGTGGACCGCGGCGCACCCCTCGTCCCGGCGCAGGTCCGCCGCGCACACGTCCGGGCGCCTCGCGCCGGTCGCCTCGATCCCGTCGGCCGCCCGGTCGAGGTTCTCGCGCGACGACGCGGCGAGCACGACGTTCGCGCCCTCGGTCGCGAACGCGGTCGCGATGCCGCGTCCGATCCCGCGGCTTCCGCCGCTGACGACAACCACCTTGCGTGCGAACTCGCTTCCCATGCTGCCGTCACCTTCCCTGCCAGCGCGGCTTGCGCTTCTCGGCGAACGCCCGCGGACCTTCCTTCGCGTCCTCGCTCGCGAGCATCCGCTCG
>DAOMBL010000040.1:5825-13540 GCA_035427325.1 Casimicrobiaceae bacterium | reverse complement strand
GGGCTGAAGCCCGACCCACCGCCCCTCCCGTGGGTCGGCCTTCAGGCCGACGCCCATCCTCGCATCGGCACGAACCCCGTCGGGCTGAAGCCCGACCCACGAGGGCTGAAGCCCGACCCACGAGGGCTGAAGCCCGACCCACGGAGGCTGAAGTCCGACCCACGGGAACTGGGCTAGATGCCGAGGATGCGCGCGATGATCGACTTGGCGACGAAGCCGAGCATGCCGAACGCGAGCACGAAGAACAGGACGAAGGTGCCGAGCTTCCCGGCCTTCGACTTGCGTGCGAGGTTCAGGATCACGAACAGCATGTAGAGCATCAGCGCCCCGATGCCGAACGTCATGCCGAACTCGGTGATCTGCTCCTCGGTGAAGCCGAACACGGCGGCGCCTCATTCGCGCGGCGGCGCTGCGGCGGAGTCGACCGTGGCGACGTAGGCGCGCCAGCTCGCGTGACCGATGACCGGAATCGTGACCGCGAAGCCCACGAGCAGCGTCGCGATCGAAAGCGCGGTGAGCACCATGATGATGGCCGCCCACAGCGCCATCGCGAGCGGATTCGCGCCGACGGCGCGAAGGCTCGTGACGAGCGCCGCGTGCAGGTCGATGCGACGATCGAGCAGGAGCGGCACCGACACGACGGTGAGCGCGAACACCGCCGCCGCGCCGAGTCCGCCGGCGAGGATCCACGGCCAGAACAGGTTGGAACTCTCCGACAGCACGACGTGGCGCAGGAAGCCGTCGAGCCCGACGATCGGCTGCTTGACGAAGAGCGCGACGAAGAGCGCCGACACGAGCACCCAGGCGGTGGCCGCCGACGCGAGCCCCACGCCCATCCAGACCAGCGGCCGCGTGCCGCGCTTCCACGCGTCGATCGCCTGCGCGATGTTCGGACGCTCGCCGCGGTCGAGCCGGCGCGAGAGTTCGTAGAGCCCGGTCGCGAGGATCGGCGCGATCAGCACGAATCCGGAAAACGCGCCGGGCAGGATCGGCCAGAAGCGCGCCGCGATCGCCGCGATCGCGAAACCGGCGAACGTCACGACGAGGCCGTGGAACAGGCTCGGCCAGAACGCGCGGGTGAAATCGCTCCAGCCGTCCGCGAGCCAGCCGAACGGCGCACCGACCGGCACGACGCGCACCGGAAGCGCTTCGTCGTCGGAAGGGGCCGGATTCGATCGTTCTTCGATGCTCGGCATCCGGAGAAAAGTCGAGTCTGACCCTGGTTTCGCCTCAGATCGCGGCCTTCCTCGAAGGCCGCGTGCCGACGCGCGTCACGCCGGCGGCAGCTTGCCGAGGATGCAATCGATCGTGCCGTCGTTGCCGGCGCCGAAGAACGCCGTGAGGCCCTCGCGGTACTGCGCCGGCGTGATCCGGCGGTAGTAGAGCCGCGACGTCTGGTCGAGCCAATAGTCGTACGAGCCGTCGCCACCGCCTCCCATCATGGGGTTGTACATCTGGTACTTCCCGAGCTGCACCGGCGCGCAGGCGCGCTGGACCTGGTTGACGAACCCGTCGAAGCCGGTCGCCGCACGGTTGTTGACCGCGTCGGGCGCGCAGGCCGCCACGGCGAGCGCGGCAACGACGGCGAAATGGGGATGGCGGCGAAGCATGAGGCTCCTTTGTCGGCGTGTCCCTCGGTCAGCCGGCGTGTCGCATCACGAACGCACGCGAGCGTCGCACCGTCGCGCCGGATGGAGCAGGACTCGATCGTTCGTCGACGCCCGGCATCCGGAAACAAGTCGAGTCTGACCCTGCTTTCTCAGTGGCTCGGCCGCCCCCTCGCCGCGCCGGAGCCGCCGACGAGGAAGTCGAGGTCGACGCCCTGGTCGGCCTGCTGGACGCTCTCGCAGTAGAGCCGCACGTAGCCGCGGTTGGTGTGCGGCTTCGGCGCCTTCCACTTCGCGCGGCGCTTCGCGAGCTCCGCGTCGGAAACGTGCAGCACGAGCTTCCGCTTCGCGACGTCGAGCTCGATCGTGTCGCCGGTCTTCACCAGCGCGAGCGGGCCACCGACCGCGGCCTCGGGCGAGGTGTGCAGCACGACGGTGCCGTACGCGGTGCCGGACATGCGCGCGTCCGAGATGCGCACCATGTCGGTCACGCCCTGCTTGAGGAGCTTGGCAGGCAGCGCGAAGTTGCCGACCTCGGGGAATCCGGGATAGCCGCGCGGGCCGCAGTTCTGCAGCACGAGGATGTCGTCGGCCTTCACGTCGAGCTTCGGGTCGTCGATGCGCGCGTGCAGGTCGTCGATGTCGCTGAACACGACGGCGCGCGCCTTGTGGCGCATGAGCTTCGGCGTCGCCGCCGAGGGCTTCAGCACCGCTCCGGTCGGCGCGAGGTTGCCGCGCAGCACCGCGATGCCCCCCTGCGGCTTGAACGGCCGCGCGATCGGCGTGATCACGTCCTCGTTGTAGTTGATCGCGCCCCGGCAGTTCTCCCAGATCGTCCGGCCGTTGACGGTGAGGGCCTTCTTGTGGATGTGGCGCTCGAGCTCGCGGATCACCACCGGAAGCCCGCCCGCGTAGTAGAAGTCCTCCATCAGGTACTTGCCCGACGGCATCAGGTCGACGAGGCAGGGGATGTCGCGGCCGAGGCGATCCCAGTCGTCGAGCGTCATCTTCACGCCGATGCGCCCGGCGATGGCCAGCAGGTGCACGACCGCGTTGGTCGAGCCGCCGATCGCACCGTTCACCATGATCGCGTTCTCGAACGCCTCGCGCGTGAGGATCTTCGACATGCGCAAGTCCTCGCGCACCATCTCGACGATGCGCCGCCCGGTCATGCGGCAGAGCACCTTGCGCCGCGAGTCGACCGCGGGGATCGCCGCGTTGGTCGGCAATCCCATGCCGAGCGACTCGACCATCGAGGCCATCGTCGAGGCGGTGCCCATCGTCATGCAGTGGCCGGCCGAGCGCGACTGGCAGGACTCGACCTCGATCATGTCCTTCTCGTCGAACTCGCCGGTCTTGAGCTTCTCGGTCACCTGCCAGACCATCGTGCCCGAGCCGATGTCGTGGCCGCGGAACTTGCCGTTCAGCATCGGCCCGCCCGAGATGCCGATCGTCGGCAGGTCGCAGGACGCCGCGCCCATCAGGAGCGCGGGCGTCGTCTTGTCGCAGCCCATCATCAGCACGATGCCGTCGAACGGGTTCGCGCGGATCGACTCCTCGACGTCCATCGACGCCAGGTTGCGGAAGAGCATCGCGGTCGGGCGCATCACCGGTTCGCCCAGGCTCATCACCGGGAACTCGAGCGGGAAGCCGCCCGCCTCCAGCACGCCCGCCTTGACGTGCTCGGCGAGTTCGCGGAAGTGCGCGTTGCACGGCGTCACCTCGGACCAGGTGTTGCAGATCCCGATCACCGGCTTGCCGATGAAGAGGTCGTGCGGGAAGCCCTGGTTCTTCATCCAGGAGCGGTGCACGAGCGCGTCGCGGTCGTGGACGCCGAACCAGCCTTCGGAACGGAGCTTGCGCGGGGCCTTGGTCTTCTTGCTCATCGAGTCGGATTCCCGGGAGTCGTTCGTCGCAACGGCGATCGCGCCCGAGGGCGCGGCGCCGCATCGTGCCTTCTCGCTACATCACCGCGCCCACGTACCACGGCACGAACTCGTTCTGCCCGTAGCCGTGGATCTCGCTCTTGCTGCGCTCGCCCGAGCAGGTCGCGAGCATCAGCTCGAACAGCTTCTCGCCCACGCCGTCGACGCTCGCCTCGCCGTCGGCGATCGCGCCCGCGTTGAGGTCGATGTCTTCCTCCTGCTTGACCCACAACGGCGTGTTGGTCGAGATCTTGAGCGAGGGCGAGGGCGCGCAGCCGTAGGCCGAGCCGCGCCCGGTCGTGAAGCAGATCAGGTTCGCCCCGCCGGCGACCTGGCCGGTCGCCGACACCGGGTCGTAGCCGGGCGTGTCCATGTAGACGAAACCCTTCGCGGTCACCGGCTCGGCGTACTCGTAGACGTCGACGAGGTTGGTCGTGCCGCCCTTCGCGACCGCGCCTAGGCTCTTCTCGAGGATCGTCGTGAGCCCGCCCGCCTTGTTGCCCGGCGAGGGGTTGTTGTTCATCTCGCCCTTCTCGCGTTCGGTGTAGTCCTCCCACCACCGGATGCGCTCGACGAGCTTCTCGCCGACCGCGCGCGAGACGGCCCGCCGCGTGAGCAGGTGCTCGGCGCCGTAGACCTCCGGCGTCTCGGACAGGATCGCGGTGCCGCCGTGGCGCACGAGGAGGTCGACGGCGGCGCCGAGCGCCGGATTCGCGGTGATCCCCGAGTATCCGTCCGAGCCGCCGCACTGGAGCCCGACGACGATGTTCGACGCCGCGACCTCCTCGCGCGTGAACCGGTTCGCGTCCGGCAGCATCTCCTCGATCATCGCGACGCCGCGCGCCACGGTCTTCGCGGTGCCTCCGGTGTCCTGGATGCTGAACGTGCGCATCAGCGAGCCCTCCTCGAGCCCGGTCGCGCCGAGGAGCGAGCTGATCTGGTTCGCCTCGCAGCCCAGGCCCACGATCAGCACGCCCGCGAAGTTCGCATGGCGCGCGTAGCCCGCGAGCGTGCGGCGCAGGAGCTTCATGCCCTCGCCCGAGGTGTCCATGCCGCAGCCCGAGCCGTGGGTGAGCGCGACGACGCCGTCGACGTTCGCGTACCGGGCGAGGGCGCCCCGCGTCACGGTGTCCGCGATCGCGCGCGCGACCGTGGCCGAGCAGTTGACGGTGGAGAGGACGCCGAGGTAGTTGCGCGTCGCGACGCGCCCGTCGGGCCGCACGATGCCCCGGAAGGTCGCCGGGGCATCGACATAGCGCGTCGGCCGGACGTCGGCGCAGAACGCGTAGTCGCGGTCGAACGTCCCCATCGCGAGGTTGTGCAGGTGCACGTGCTCGCCGGCCGCGATGTCGCGCGAGGCGAAGCCGATCACCTGGTTGTAGCGCCTGACCGGCGCACCCTTCGCGATCGCGTGCGTCGCGACCTTGTGCGCAGGCGGCACAAGCCCTGCGACCGTGACATTCTCGTCCAGCAGCCGCGTGCCGCCGACGAGCTGCTGGCGCGCGATGACCACATCGTCGTCCGGGTGAAGCCGGATCGTGAGCGAGGCTTCTCTGAGCATGGGAGTCTCCTGCGTCAGCGCACGCTGGCGCGCGCGACGGCGAGGCGGTCGATCGCCTCCTTGTCCCACTCTATACCCAATCCCGGGGCCGAGGGCGCCAGCGCGTGTCCGTCGCGCACCTGCAGGCGCGAGGTCGTGATCGCGTCGAGCTGGGGGATGTATTCGACCCACGCGCCGTTGGGCACCGCGCCGGCCAGCGACACGTGGAGTTCCATCAGGAAATGCGGGCACACCGAGACGTTGAACGCCTCGGCGAGGTGGGCGACCTTGAGCCATGGCGTGATGCCGCCGATCCGCGCGCAGTCCACCTGCACGATCGAGCAGGCGTCGCGCTCCAGGTATTCGCGGAAATGCGACGGATGGTAGATCGACTCGCCGACCGCGATCGGCATCGCCGCCTTCGCCGCGAGTTCGACGTGCCCGGCGAGATCCTCGGCCGGCAGCGGCTCCTCGAACCACGCGAGGCCGAGCGGCGCGTAGGCGTGCGCACGGCGCAACGCCTCGGACACGGTGAACGCCTGGTTCGCGTCGACCATCACCTCGAACGCGTCGCCCACCGCCTCGCGCACGGCCGCGAGCCGGCGGACGTCCTCGGCGATCGAGGGCTTGCCCACCTTGAGCTTGGCGCCCGCGAAGCCCTGCGCCTTCGCTTCGCGCGC
The DNA here is from genome assembly GCA_035427325.1 of Casimicrobiaceae bacterium. Classification (GTDB taxonomy): domain Bacteria; phylum Pseudomonadota; class Gammaproteobacteria; order Burkholderiales; family Casimicrobiaceae; genus VBCG01. Next base: position 7,788 of record DAOMBL010000040.1, on the reverse strand, counting down.
CTCGTCGACGATCTGCGCCTGCGAATGGTGCAGCCAGCCGCCCTCGGTCGTGTAGACGGGGATCGCGTCCTTCGCGCCGCCCGCGCACTTCCACAGCGGCTGGTTCACCCGGCGGCACTTGAGGTCCCACAGCGCGGTGTCGATCGCCGCGAGCGCGAGCGCGGTGATCGCGCCGACCGCGGTCGCGTGCGTGTGGAAGAACAACTCCTTCCACAGGCGCTCGATCTCGGCGGCGTCGCGCCCGATGAGCCGCGGCGCGAGGTGGTCGCGCAACAGCGCCACGACCGACGACCCGCCGGTGCCGATCGTGTAGGTGTAGCCGGTCCCGACCGCGCCGTCGTCGCAGGTGAGGCGCACGATCGGAGTCTCCTGCCTGACGAACGACTGGATCGCGTCGGTGCGCACGACCTTCGGCGACAGGTCGACCTGCAGGATCTCGACGTGCTCGATGACCGGCAACGTCGCGCTCCTACCGGTAGAAGAGCGTCGGCAACCACAGCGAGATCGACGGCACGTAGGTGAGCAGCAGCAGGCACAGGAGCAGCGGCACGAGCCAGGGGAGGATCGCCATCGTCGTCCGCTCGAGCGACATGCCCGCGATCCTCGCCAGCACGAACAGCACGATGCCCATCGGCGGATGCAGGAGGCCGATCATCAGGTTCAGCACGACGATGAGGCCGAAGTGCACCGGGTCGATGCCGAGCTGCTGCACGACCGGCATCAGCACCGGGATCGCGATCAGGATCGCGGCCGTCGGTTCGAGGAAGCAGCCGATGAAGAGCAGCAGCAGGTTGACGAGCAGCAGGAACACCCACGGGGTGTGCGTGAACGACAGCGTCCAGGCGGTGACGGCGTCGGTGACGCGCGTGGCGGTCAGCAGCCAGCCGAAGATCGACGCGGCCGCGACGATGAAGAGCACGGTCGCCGTGGTCTCGATCGTGTCCATCGAGACCTTGACCAGCAGCTTGAACGGAAGCGTGCGGTACCAGACGAGCCCGAGGAACAGCGCCCACAGCGAAGCGGCGACCGCGCCCTCGGTCGGCGTGAAGATGCCGGTCACCATCCCGCCGATCAGGAGGATGGGCGTGATGATCGGCAGCACCGCCTCGAACTTCCACTTCCAGTCGGCGGCGAACAGGGCGGCCATCGCGACCGCCACCGCGAGGGCCGGGTTGAGGCCCGCCTTGATGAGGAGCCAGATCGACACCGGCCAGGCGATCACGACCAGGAGTTCGAGACCCGCCTTGCCGACGCGCGGCCAATGGAACTTGATGTCGGCGCCCCAGTTGTTCTTGTGGGCGAAGTAGGCGACCGTTGCCATCATCGCGGCGGTCATCACGAGACCCGGGATGATGCCCGCCAGGAAGAGTTGGCCGATCGATACATTGGCGACCATCCCGTAGATCACGAACGGGAGCGACGGCGGGATGATCGGCCCGAGCGTCGCGGAGGCCGCGGTGACGCCCACCGCGAACTCCTTCGAGTAGCCGTGGTCGCGCATCGCCTTGATCTCGATCGTGCCGAGGCCGGCGGCGTCCGCGATGGCGGTGCCCGACATGCCGGCGAAGACCACAGATCCGACGATGTTGACGTGGCCGAGCCCGCCCTTCATCCAGCCGACCAGCGCGAGCGCGAAGTTGTAGATGCGGTTGGTGATGCCGGCGTTGTTCATCAGGTTGCCGGCGAGGATGAAGAACGGCACCGCGAGCAGAGGGAAGCTGTCGATGCCGCTGATCATCCGGTGCACGACGACCATCGACGGCGTGTTGCCCGTGAGCCAGATGTAGACCAGCGCCGAGCCCGCCATCGCGATGGCGACCGGGATGCCGCTCACCATCAGCGCGAGGAACGACGTCAGCAGCGCGCTCATCGTGCCCTCCTCCTGGGGGAGGCGCGCAACGCGCGCTCCGGGGGGGATGTCATCCACGCGCCGCCGGGCCGCCCCAAGGCGCGAGCCCCCCAC
>DAOMBL010000040.1:0-5725 GCA_035427325.1 Casimicrobiaceae bacterium | reverse complement strand
CGGGGGGGATGTCATCCACGCGCCGCCGGGCCGCCCCAAGGCGCGAGCCCCCCACGGGGGGGAGGCGCGCAACGCGCGCTTCGGGGGGGATGTCATCCACGCGCCGCCGGGCCGCCCCAAGGCGCGAGCCCCCCACGGGGGGGAGGCGCGCAACGCGCGCTTCGGGGGGGGCGTCATTGGATGGTCTCCTCGATCAGCATCTCCGGCTTCTCCAGAACCGACCAGCCGCGCCGCCAGTTCTCGATCGCGACCTGGACCGCGCGAATCGTGGCCGCGGCGAACGCGACCGCGCAGAAGCCGTAGATGATGTTCATCGGCAGGTCGATGATCGTCATCTGCAGGCTCCCCATACGGCCCATCATCTCGATCGTCAGGACGACGCAGATCGCGAAGAACCCGATCCTCAGGAGGTCGATGGCCGTGGACAGGATCCGCCCGACCCAGGCCGGCACCAGCCGGTAGACGAAGTCCACGTGGATGTGTCGCGTGCGCCGCGTGGCGGCGGCGATGCCGACGAACACGGTGCAGATGAGGAGGTAGCGCGAGATCTCCTCGGTCCAGGATGCGGAGTCGTTCAGCGCGTAGCGGGTGAAGAACTGGTAGAACACGCACAGCCCGAGCAGCCAGAAGAAGCCGAGCGACACCCAGTCCTCGGCCACGTAGTGGCCGAGGTCGATCGGGGCGTCGGTCGCGTGGAAATGGCCTTCGTCGTCGAGGACGCTCTGGCCGGCCGGCGGCGCGGATGTCGGGTCGTTCATCGGGCGGTACCTCGCGCGGGTTGCCGGTGGCGGCGAAGGGCGCGCCCGCGCGCGTCCCCTCGCCTGCTGCAAGGCCTACTTGATCGCGACGATCTTGTCGTAGTCGGAGCGCGAGAAGCCCATCGATTCGGGCGTCGACGACTTCAGCACCGCGTCGACGAAGCTCTGGCGGTTCACCGGAGTGACGGCCAGGCCCTTCTTCTTGAACACGTCGACGAGCTCCGCTTCGCGCTTCTTGATCTGGTCGGTCGCGCGCTTCGCCGCCTCGCGCGTGACTTCGGTGAAGACCTGCTTCTCCTGGTCGGTGAGCTTGTTCCAGACGTGGGGCGCGATCTGGGTCGTGAGGCCGTCGACGATGTGGCCGGTCAGCATGATCGCCTTCTGGACCTCGTAGAACTTCTTCGCCTCGATCGTCGTCAGCGGATTCTCCTGCGCGTCGACGGTCCCGGTCTGGAGCGCCAGGTAGACCTCGGCGAAGGCGATCGGCGTCGGATTCGCGCCGCAGGCCTTCGGCGTCGCCATGTAGCTCGGCACGTCGGGCACGCGGATCTTCAGGCCCTTCATGCCCGCGCAGTCGGTGAACGGCTTCTGGGCGGTCACGTGGCGCGCCCCGTAGTACGTGTACGCGGTGATCTGGATGCCGGTCTTCTTGCGGAACTCCTCGACCATCTCGGCGAACACCGGGCTCCGCGAGTAGGCGAGCAGGTGATCGGCGTCGCGGAAGATGAACGGGTAGTAGGCGATGCCGAGGCGCGGATAGCTGCGCGCCGCGAACGACGGGCCGCTGATGATCATGTCGACCGTTCCGAGCGCCATCCCCTGGTTGATGTCGGTCTCCTTGCCGAGCGAGGACGCCGGGAACACCTCGATGTCGAACTTGCCGTTGGTGCGCTTCTTGATCTCCGCGGCCGCCCACACCGACTCGGTGTGGTAGGGCTCGGTGACCTCGTAGACGTGCGCCCACTTGAGCTTCTGCTGCGCGGCGGCAGGACCTGCGGCGACGACCGCGGCCACGGCGACGAGCGCCAACTTCGACCTGAACTGGAATGGCATGAATCCTCCTGGGGGTGGGGTCGGTCGCGCGTTCCCGCGCGCCGGTGTCGGACGACGGTTCGTTGCTTCGTTCGTTCAGGCGCAGACCACCTGCACCTTGGTGCTGCGATGCTTGTCCGCCGCGGCCGCGAACGCGGCCACGGCGTCCTTCAGCGCATACTGGCCCGACAGCAGCGGACGCACGTCCACGCGGCGCGCGGAGAGCGTGTCGACCGCCCAGTCGAACTCGATGCCCCAGCGGAAGGCGCCGCGCAGATCGATCTCCTTCGCCATCACCTCGTTGACGACGAACGGCAGCGGTTCGTGCGGCAGCGTGCCGACCTGCACCACGACACCGCCGCGCTTCACCGCGGCCACGCAGGCCACGAGCGCCTTGAAGCTGCCGGACACCTCGTAACAGACGTCGAACTGCGGCGAGGCGAGCCGCTCGCCGTCGCGATCCGCGCGCAGCGTCGCGTCGGCGCCCACCCGCATCGCCTGTTCGAGCGGACGGTCGAGCACGTCGCTCACCGTGACCTGGCGCGCACCGGCCAGGCGCGCCGCCATCACGGTCAGGCAGCCGATCGTTCCCGCCCCCGCGACGAGCACCGACTTGCCGAGCAGCGGGCCGCCGCGGTTCACCGCGTGCAGGCCGACGGCGAAGGGCTCGGCGAACGCGAGTTCGCCGAGCGAGATGTCGCCGGCGACCGGATAGCACTGGCGCTCGCCCAGCACGAACAGCTCGCGGAACATGCCCTGCACGTGCGGGTAGAGGCTCGCGCTGCCGAGGAAGCGCATGGCGGTGCAGAGCTGCTCCCGGCCGTCGCGGCATCCGTCGCAGCGGCCGCAGGCGTGCGACGGCGACACCGCCACCTTGTCGCCCGGCTTCACCCGCGTGACGCCGGGTCCGACCGCCTCGACGAGCGCGGAGGCCTCGTGCCCGGGGATCAGCGGCTCGCGCACCACGAAGCTGCCGTTGCGGCCCTCCTGGAAATAGTGCAGGTCGGAGCCGCAGATGCCCCCGGCACCCAGCCGGAGCAGCACCTCGCCGGGTCCGGGAGACGGCTCGGGCATCGCCTCGACGCGGAGGTCCCTCTTGGCGTGGATGCGGGCGGCGAGCATCGGGATTCCTTCGGATTCGCGTCGGCGGAGCGCGCTACTGCAGCGTGTCCCAGCCCTTGCTGAACCGCTTGTACGCGTGGTTGAGATGGCGCTGCATGGCGGAGCGCGCCGCGGCCGGGTCCCGCTGCGCGATCGCCTTCAGCACCGACCGGTGCTCGGCCATCGCCGCGGTCCACAGCTCCGGCGAATCATAGTGGTGCTCGAGCTGCTTGTAGAGCGGACCGGTGCGCTCCTCCCACAGGAGCTTCACGACCTGGACCAGGGCGCCGTTGCCGGTGGCCTCGGCGATGCGCAGGTGGAACAGGCGGTCGGAGGCGAGCGGCTGCCGGCCGTCGCGGCGATCCCGCTCCATGTCGTCGAGCGAGACCTCGATTGCGGCGATCTGGGCCTTGCGCGCGGACTTCGCCGCGAGCGCCGCGCACTCGGCCTCGATCACGTAGCGGGCACGCAGGAGTTCGAAGGGACCCGCGGCCGCATCGTTCGCGGCCGCCTCGTCGCCCCCGCCACCCGGCCCGAGCACGTAGATGCCCGATCCGATGCGCACCTCGACCAGGCCCTCGACCTCGAGCGCGATGAGCGCCTCGCGCACCGACGGCCGCGACACGCCGAGCTGCTTCGCGAGGTCGCGCTCCGGCGGAAGCCGCGAACCCGGCGAGAACTCGCCGGCCAGGATGAGCCCGCGGATCTGGTCGGCGATCTGGCGGTACAGGCGGCGGGGCTCGATGCTCTGGAAGGGCATGAGGCAGGAAGGTCGGGACGTCCTGCCTCGGGCCGGCAGTCGGTCGGGAAGGCTAGACCGTCCCCGCCAACTGGTCAACCGGTATTACCAATTTCCGGGGCCGCGGGCTACAATGCGCACCCCGGACCGCGCGACGGCGGTCCGCGCCCGCAGCACCCGATGGCCGCCACGACGATCGCCCGCATCCGCGCCACGCCGGTCACGGTGCCGCTCGAGGCCCCGCTGCGCCACAGCAACGGCGCGCACTGGGGGCGGTTCGTGCGCACCATCGTCGAGGTCGAGACCTCCGACGGATACGTCGGCCTGGGCGAGATGGGCGGCGGCGGCGAGGACGCCACGCGCGCCTTCGCCTCGCTCGAGTCCTACCTCGCGGGCCACGACGTATTCGCGCTCGAGGCGATGCGGCTCAAGATCTGCAACCCGACCGCGAGCCTGTACAACAACCGCACGCAACTCCATGCCGCGCTCGAGTTCGCCTGCCTCGACATCATCGGGAAGAAGCTGGGCGTGCCGGTCCACCAGCTGCTCGGCGGCAAGCTGAACGACCGCGTTGCCTTCGCGAGCTATCTCTTCTTCCGCTACGCGGACCCCCGCACCGGCCGCGGCGAGGTGCGCACCGCCGAGCAACTCGTCGCGCACGCGCGAGAACTCAAGGCGAAGCATGGATTCACCTCGCACAAGCTCAAGGGCGGCGTGTTCCCGCCGAACCACGAACTCGCGTGCTACCGCGCGCTCGCGCAGGCGCTTCCCGGCGAAGGGCTCCGCTACGACCCGAACGGCGCGCTGCCGTTCGACGACGCCGTGCACTTCGGGCGGGCGATCGAGGACCTGCGCAACGACTACTACGAGGACCCGGTCTACGGCATCGCGCCGATGAAGGCGCTGCGCGACTTCGTCCGGATCCCGCTCGCGACCAACACGATCGTCGTGAACTTCGAGCAGCTCGCGGCGAACGCGATGTCGCGCGCGGTCGACGTGATCCTGCTCGACACGACGTTCTGGGGCGGCATCCGTCCCTGCGTCAAGGCGGCGGGCGTCTGCGAGACGCTCGGCATGCAGGTCGCGGTGCACAGCTCGGGCGAACTCGGCATCCAGCTCGCGACGATGCTCCACCTCGGCGCCGTGCTGCCGAACCTCGGCTACGCGGCGGACGCGCACTATCACCACCTCGCCGACGACGTGATCGCCGGCGGACCGATGCGCTACGAGAACGGCGCGATCCGCGTGCCCGAGGGACCGGGCCTCGGCGTCGAGCTCGACCGCGACAGGCTCGCGCGCTACCACGAGCTCTTCCGCGAGAAGGGCGGCTACCCCTACGACCGCGACCCCGGCCGACCCGGCTGGTTCGCGCAGGTGCCGAACCGCGCCTGGGCCGATCCCGGCGACGCGCGCGTCCCGTCGCTCGGAGCCTGAACCGCACCCCATCCACGAGGAACCCGAAGACCATGACTGGACGACTCGCCGGCAAGACGGCTTTCGTGACCGCCGCGGGACAGGGCATCGGCCACGCGAGCGCGATCGCGATGGCGCGCGAAGGCGCGAAGGTGATCGCCACCGACGTCAACCCGAAGCTCGTCGCGGCGATGGCCGGCACCCCCGGCATCGACGCGCGCGTGCTCGACGTGCTGGACGACGCCGCGGTGCGCCGGATGCTGGGCGAACTGCCGCCGCTCGACGTGATGTTCAACTGCGCCGGCTGGGTCCACCACGGCAGCGTGCTCGAATGCACGCCGCAGGACTGGGACCTGAGCTTCAACCTGAACGTGCGCGCGATGTACGTCGCGATCCAGGCCGCGGTGCCGAAGATGCTCGAGCACCACAAGGCGACCGGCCGCTGGGTCAGCATCATCAACATGGCGAGCATCGCGGGGTCGATCCGCGGGCTGCCCAACCGCTTCGCCTACGGCGCGTCGAAGGCCGCGGTGATCGGGCTCACGAAGGCGGTCGCCGCCGACTACGTGCAGCTGGGCATCCGCTGCAACTCGATCGCGCCGGGCACCGTGGACACGCCCTCGCTCGGCGAGCGCATCGGCGCGTTCGCCGATCCGGCCGACGCGCGGCAGATGTTCATCGC
>DAOMBL010000039.1:0-13916 GCA_035427325.1 Casimicrobiaceae bacterium | reverse complement strand
GCCCTGCCGCCGTGCCATCGATGCCGGCGAGCACGCGCTTCGCCCACGGCGACGCGGCGCGCGGCACCATCAGCACGTCGCAGGGCGCCGACGTCCCGACCTTGCCGACCATCTCGCCGACCATCAGGTTGGCGAGGAAGCCGCGCTTGCCGCGGCGACGGATCACGACCAGGTCCGCATCGTGCGCCTTCGCCTCGCCGACGATCTCGCGCCACGGCTCCTCGCCCCGCCGCACGCGGATGTCGAGCGGGACCCCGGCGCGGGCCGCTTCCTCCTCCAGTGCGGCGAGCCGCGCGCGCACCTCGCCTTCCGCGCGCGCGACGAGTCCCGGCGCGATCGACTCGTACTCGCTGTTGCTGACGATCGGCACGACCGCCGCGAGCCTCGTGCCGACCCGCCGGGCGAGTTCCAGCGCGATGCGCTCGGCGCCACGGTCGAATTCCGTGTGCTCGGTAGCGAGCAGCGGGCGTGAGGCGGGCAGTGCCATCGCGGCGTGCTCAGTGCCCGCCGGTGAGAATGCCCGAGCCGGCCAGGAGCAGGATCAGGATCAGCAGGGCGCAGAGGATGGCGTAGATCCGGTCGCCGCGACGAAGGTAGGCGGGCAGGATCGCGGCGACGCAGATCGCCGAGCACCCGGCCAGCGCGGCGATCCCCGCGAGTCCGGCGAACTCGCCCTTGTGCAGGTGCGCGACCCACCCCCAGCCCGTCGGCGTGTCGGTCCGCGCCACGTATTCGGCGAGCGGCAGGCCCCACACGCGCGGGAGGTCCTCGACCGGCACGTGCGTCTCCAGCCAGCCCAGCATGTAGGCGATGAAACCCGCGACGAGCGCAACGAAGCCCGCCTTCGTCGACACGTCGAGGACGCGCGCGTAGCGCGCCTGCTCGGGCGCGGGTCCGGGCGCGTCGGGAATCCCGGGAGTCGGCTCGTCGGCCATGGGTCGTGGCGGCAGGTCAGTTCGGCGCGGCCGTGGTCGTATCGAGCGTTCGGGCGAAGGCACGGGTTCGCGAACTATAGGCCCATTCCCTTGAGCAGCGCCCGCCCGCCCGCGAACAGCAGCAGTCCGAGCACGAGCTTGCGCACGACCGAGGGCTTCAAGACCGTGAGGAGTCGCGCCCCGATGCGCGCGCCGAGCATCATGCCGATCACCGACGGCACCGCCACGACCGCGAGCACGGCGCCCTCGTTCAGGTACACCCACGCCGCCGCCGAGTCCACCAGCGACAGGATGAAGCTCGAGGTGCCCGCGGAAACCTTGAGAGGCGCCCCCATCACGAGGTTCAGCACCGGCACGTTGGCCCAGCCGGCCCCGAGCCCGAACATGCCCGCGAGCACGCCGATGCCGGTGAACAGCAGGAGTCCCAGGGGCGTGCGATGCACCTGCCAGCGGACGACGCTGCCGCTCGCGGCGTCGCGATACACGCCGTGGATCGCGAGCGACGCGGACAGCGCGTCGGGCCGCGGAACCTCCGGCAGTTCCGACTTCTTCGCGCTCGCCATCAGCGCGACGATCGCGAGGATCGTCACGCCCAGCGCGACCTGGACCACCTGCGCCGGCATGGCGAGGCCGATCATCGCACCGGCGATCGAACTCGCGGACGCCAGCACCGCCAGTGGCAGCGCGAGGCGCAGGTCGGCGAGGCCGGCGCGCAGCAGGTTCGGTCCCGCCGCGAGCGCGCTCGCGAGCGCGACGAGGAGGCCCGCGCCGCGCACGAAGTCGATGTGGAACGGGAAGAAGCCGGAGACGATCGGCACGAACAGCACGCCGCCGCCGACACCCGCGGGCACCGCGACGATGCCGAGCAGGAAGCAGACCGCGAACAGCGCGAGCGGCCACACCCACCACGCGACGTCGGCGGGAACGCCTGCCGCGGCGAACGCCGGAGACGCGGCGCACGCGAGCGCGCACATGGCGATGCCGCGCACGCGGCGCGCGCCCGGGCGGAGGGCAGCCTCGTGCGGGCGCGGCGGAAGGCCTTCCGCCGCGGCGGTGCTCGCTTCAGGTGGGGATCGAATGGGAAACGGGCCGCGCGGGAAAGGCGGCATTACGCCGAGGGTGCGCATCGCCGTCAATAGCCGGAATGGGTGGGGGTCGACTCACTCCGACGGGGAGGCGGCCTCCGGGCGACGCGGGATTGGTGCACAATGCGCGCGCCGGCATCTGTCGCCGGAGCCGCCTTCCTCCATGTCCGCGCCCGCTGTCTTCCCCCACGGATTCCCCTCCTTCGCCCGGGACCTCCCGGGCCGCGTCGGTACGCCGCCGGCGCGCGTCGGGGCCAGCCGCTATCGAACGGTCTCCGCCCCGGGACACGGGCCGCGGGGGGCCGGCGCTCCGAAGAGCGAACGGGATGCGTCAGGGGACTTCGACTCCGCTTCAGGCGGTGCCGCGTGAAGATCTGCATCGTCTCGGACAGCCACGACCGCGCGCCGCGCCTCGCGGACGCCGTCGCCATCGCGAAGGCCGAGGGCGCCCGCGCGGTGATCCACTGCGGCGACCTCATCGGCACCAACACGCTGAAGCCGGTGCTCGAACTGGGCCTCCCGGTGCACCTCGTCCACGGCAACAACCTGGGCGACATGGCGTCGCTCTGCCGGCTCGCCTCGGAGTCGCAGGGGCTCCTCACCTACCACGGCGCCGACGCCGACCTGAAGCTGGCGGGCCGCCGCGTGTTCGCCACGCACTACCCGCACTACGGGCGCGCGCTCGCCTGCACCGGCGACTACGACGTCGTGTGCTGCGGACACTCGCACGAGGCGCTCGTCGTCGAGCAGCCGAACATCGCGGGCGGCAGGACCTGGTTCGTCAATCCGGGAACGGTGGCGGGACTGGGTGCGCCGGCGACGTGGATGCTGGGCGATCTCGATACGCTGAGGTTCGAGATCCGACCGATCTGACGGGCAGGATCGCGCGACCCGGTCGCCCTGGTTGCTTGCCGACGACGGGTGGTCGTTGGTTGCGACTCGTGGACGTCGCCTTCGGTTCAATCATCCGGAGAAGCCCGGGCGGGTCACGGTTCCAGGGAAGCCGAGTGACGAGCTCGCGCCCGGAACGCTCGATGGCATCCGGAAGCAGGCGGGCCTGAAGAGGTAAGGTCATTCAATTGCGCTACGCGATCGTGATCGAAAATGCCGGGGCGAACGACTCGGCTTATGTTCCCGACCTTCCCGGCTGCGTTGCACCGGGCGCTACCGTCGAGGAAGTCGAGCGCGCGATCCGCGAGGCACTCGAGTCCCACCTTGAAGGCATGCGCGAAGATGGCGCCTCCATGCCCGCGCCATCGAGTTCAGTTCGGTACGTTGACGTACCGGCCTGACTTCGCGCTCGAGCGGACGCTCCAATGCGTGGTTACGTCTTCGGTGCGCGTCGCGCGGCGCGCCGCTCGGCCCAGGCGTCGGCCGACGCGAACGCGGCGGCGTATCGTTCGCGCATGGGCCGGAAGCTCATGGCGATTGATCCACCGTTGCCGAGAGACACGCCAGTGTTCGCCCAAATGCTCGTCCCCGTGTTTGCCAATGAGGATCGGCCAACGCGTGAACGCATCTTGCGTCGTGGGTATCAGTCTGCTTCAGACGCTTTCGCGAAGAAGATCACTGCTGCTGAAGATCAGTACGTCAGCCCGGACAAAGTCACGGGCGCATTCGTGATGTGGCGGTAGCCCTTGGAGTCGGCCGGAAGACTGAACCGCCCCGGGATTCCAGCGTACGCGCGTGCAGAAACCCGAAGGCGAGACCCCTGCGGACTCGCTCCCCGGGAACCGCAAGCTCGCCATGACACGGGCCCGGCGCTCGGACGTCGAACGCTCCGGACTCCGAACGTTCAGGTCGCCGTCCGGGCGGCGGGCGCGCCCGCCCCTGCCCCCCCGGCCGCGTCGAGTCCGGCGTAGTACTCGCGCAGCACCTCGACCACCTCGGGCCGGCTGAACTCGGGGGGAACCGGCTTGCCCTCGGACATCCACTTGCGCAACTGCGTGCCGGACACCTGCAGGCGCTCGTCGTCGCCGTGCGGGCAGGTGCGGCCGGACGCCATGCCGCCGCAGGTGTAGCACCAGAACGCGACGTCGATCTTCAGCGGCCGGATCTGCAGCGCGCCAGCCGGCACTTCGTCGAACACGTGGTGCGCGTCGAACGGGCCGTAGTACTTGCCGACGCCCGCGTGGTCGCGGCCGACGATCAGGTACGAGCAGCCGTAGTTCTGGCGGAACACCGCGTGCAGCAGCGCCTCCCGGGGCCCCGCGTAGCGCATGTCGAGCGGGTAGCCTGCCTGCACGACGGTCTTCTTCACGAAGTAGCGCTCGGCGAGCACGGCGATCGCCTTCGTCCGCACCGCGGCGGGGATGTCACCGGGCTTGAGCGCGCCCAGCAGCGAGTGCACGAGCAGTCCGTCGCAGATCTCGATCGCTGTCTTGGCGAGGTACTCGTGCGACCGGTGCATCGGGTTGCGGGTCTGGAACGCCGCGATCGTCTTCCATCCGAGCGACTCGAACAGCGCGCGGGTCTGCGCGGGCGTCATGAACAGCGCCGGATAGGCTTCGGCGAATCCGCCGGTCGACAGGACCTTGACCGGGCCGGCGAGGTTGACCGCCGGCTGCGCCAACACCATCGCCACGCCGGGGTGCGCGGGATCGGTCGTGCGAAAGACCGACGCGCACTCGTGCGCCTTGTCGATCGCGTACTTCTCGGTGATCCGCATCGTCGCCAGCGGCTGGCCGTCGTCCGGGTCGACGAGCGCGACCTCGCCTCCGACGCCGATCGCGTCCGCGAAGGCGGCGTCGGCCGACAGCGTGATCGGGATCGGCCAGAAGAGGCCGTCGGCCGTCGACATGCGGTCGCACACGCCCTGCCAGTCGGCGCGCGTCATGAAGCCCTCGAGCGGCGTGAAGCCGCCGATGCCCAGCATCACGAGGTCGCCCTTCTCGCGCGAACTCACCGTGAGCTTCGGGAGCGAGGCCGCGCGGGCCCGTTCCGCTGCGAGTGCTTCGCCCGTGAGGAGCAGCGGGCGCAGGCCGCGGCCGCCGTGGGGATCAACCAGTGACATCGTTGCGTCCTCCGTGCGCGGCGGCAGAACGCGGCAGGCGCCATGCCGGCCGTCGTTCCGTCGGTGCGCGAAAGCTTGGGTGTCCTGCAGGCAGGTCTCGGCCCGTCATCATAGTCGAGCCGCGCGAGGGGGCACTTGACTTCCGGCAACCCGGACCGACCTTCGTCACGCCGAAGTTCGGGAGGTCATATGCCGACGCAGGGCGTTGCCCGCGAGATCTTCGATCGGCGACGGTGCGCGCAGGGCCGGAGTCGGTAAGCCGCCCTGCCCCGGGGAACCCCGGGCGTGCTAGTGTTGGCGCGTCGTTCCGCGGGATCGCCGTTGCCGCGAGTCCCGGCGAGCGGTCGCCTGGCGAGGCGGTCGCGGGAGCGAAGGAGGCAGCGTCATGCGGGAAGTTCCAATCGACGTGCGTGGCGGGAGACCCGATCGCGCACCGGCCGGATCGGGGCCGGAGCGGGCACTGGCGACCCCGGCCGGTGCCGCGGCGGGGGCCGGACAACGGGACGACGGCAGGCTGGTCGACGCGATCGCTCCGATGCTCGATGCGGTCGTCCACTTCGCCGGCGCCTCCGGTGGCGCGATCCGCGTGTCGAACCCGGACGGCGCCGGCATGGCGCCGATCGTCGTGACCGGACCGCGTGCCGCCGCTGTCGCGGGCGAAGGCGTGCTCGCGCGCTGGTGCGGCCGCTGCGCCGAGTCGTCCGATCCGACGAGCGCGTGCGTGCGCGAGGCGCTCTGCGGCCACGACGAACGACTCCCGTCCCGGCGCCTCGAATCGGTCTGCCGGCACGTCCTCGTGGTCCCGCTCCACCACGGCGGACAACAGGTCGGCATGCTCGACCTCGTGTTCGACGCCCCCTGCGAACTCCCGGCGGGCATGTCCGCGATGCTGCAGGCGGCCGGCGAACTGATCGGCATCTCGCTCGATCGGGCGCGTCTCGCCGACGAGGTGCTGCGCGCGATGCTCGTGAGCGAACGGCAGATGATGGCGGGCGAGGTCCACGACTCGATCGCGCAGGGGCTCACCTACATGCGGATGAGGATGCGGCTCCTGTCCGACGCCATTCGCCAGGGCGACGAGTTGCGCGCGTTCAAGTACTGGAGCGACATCGACGACGCGCTGACCAACGCGCACGCCCGGGTGCGCGAACTCATCGCCTGCTTCCGCAGCCAGATGGATCCGCAGGGCCTGGTCCACGCGCTCGACTCGCTGGCCGGCCAGTTCGCCGACCGGACCGGCGTGGCGCTGTCGTTCGCGAACCGCGCGCCCGGCTTCGGGATCGCGCCCGAGCGGGAGGCGGACGTGTTCCACATCGTGCAGGAGGCGCTCGCCAACGTGGCCCGGCACGCGAACGCGAGCCGGGCGACGATGACCCTCGACCGCACGCACGACGGCTACGAGGTCGTCATCGACGACGACGGCGACGGCCTGTCCGCGACTCCGTCGGCGAAGGGCGGGCACGGTCATTTCGGGATGGAGATCATGCGCGAGCGCGCCGCGCGCCTGGGAGGCGCGGTGACGGTCGGACCGGCGCCGGTGCGCGGCACGCGCGTGCGCCTGACCTTTCCCGACAGCACCCCGGCACGCCCGGTGCCGCACATCGCCCACCGGCAGCCGCAGGGCGAGCGCCCCTCGCCGATCGAGCGCGTGTCGGCGACTGCCGCGAACCTGGAGGAGGATTGGACGTGACCGACCCGATTGGCGTCGTCCTGATCGACGACCACAGCCTGTGCCGCAGGGGGCTCGCCGAGCTCCTGGAGCAGCGCGCGGGGATCAAGGTCCACGGCACCGCGGGCACGGCCGATGACGCGCTGCGCCTGCTCGCTACCGAGAAACCCGACCTCGCCATCATGGACCTGCGGATGGCTCCGGTGGACGGTTTCCGGCTGCTCACGATGCTGCGCGAGGCCGGCATCGAGACGCCGGTCGTCGTGCTGACGATGAGCGACTCGCAGGACGACCTCGCGCGGGCCTTCCGCGCCGGCGTACGCGGGTACCTGCTGAAGGACATGGACCCGGACGACGTCATCGACGCGATCCGGCGCACCGCGCGCGGCGAGGTCGTCGTCGCCCCGACGATGGCGGTGAAGCTGGTCGACATGCTGCTGCCGGGCGAGACCAAGCCCCGCACGCGCGACAGCTACATGCGGCAGCTCACCGAGCGCGAGCGCGAGATCCTGCAGCACCTGTCCTCGGGCAAGAGCAACAAGGCGATCGCGCAGGCGCTCTCGATCAGCCACGACACGGTCAAGCTGCACGTCCGCCATATCCTGTCGAAGCTCGGCCTCAATTCGCGCGTCGAGGCGGCGGTCTTCGCGGTCGAGCACCGGGTCGCGTCCGAGCAGGCCGACCCGTCGCACCTGGCGTCCGGTTGACCTCCGCGAGTCGGTCGCGCGCCTGACGGCGAGGGCGGCCGTCATCCCCCGCCCGCACCGGCGCCGAACCAGTTCAGCCGCTCGCGCAACTGCACCACGCTGCCGACGATGATGAGCGTCGGCGCCCGCAGTTTCGCCCGCAGGGCGTTCTCGGCGAGCGTCGCGAGCGTCCCGGTCACTACGCGCTGGTGGCGCGAGGTGCCGTGTTGCACGACGGCGGCGGGCGTCGACGCCGCGAGCCCGTGCTCGACGAGGCGCTCGCACAGCGCCGGCAGCCCGGTCAGTCCCATGTAGACGACGATGGTCTGGCGCGGTCGCGCGAGCGCCGTCCAGTCGAGGTCCATCGTGCCGTCCTTGAGGTGCCCGGTCACGAACATGCACGCCTGCGCGTGGTCGCGGTGGGTGAGCGGGATGCCCGCGTAGGCCGCGACGCCCAGCGCCGCCGTGATACCCGGCACGACTTCGAAGCGGATGCCGTGCGCGGCGAGCGTGTCGATCTCCTCGCCGCCGCGGCCGAACACGAACGGATCGCCGCCCTTGAGCCGCAGCACGCGCCGGCCCTCCTGCGCGAGACGGACCAGCCGCTCGTTGATCTCCTCCTGCCGCATCGTGTGGTTCGCGCGCTCCTTGCCGACGTAGATGCGCTCGGTCGTCTCCGGCAGGAGCGCTAGCACCTCGTCGCCGACCAGGTGGTCGTAGAGCGCGACATCCGCGCGCTGCATGAGCTTCAGCGCCCGCAGCGTCAGCAGTTCGGGGTCGCCGGGGCCGGCACCCACCAGGTAGACCTCGCCACCCGCGCGCCCGCGCTTCGGCGTGGCGGCGCGCGTCGCCCGCGCGAAATCTCCGGCGCTCGGGCCGTCGGGCCGCGGGACCGACGGCAGCGCGTGCCCGGCACCCACTCGGTCGGTGCGGATCGGGGGACCGCGGCGCTTGCGCGCCGCACGGGGTCTTTCAGCCATCGCTGCCACCGGCGGACTCTCCCGGCGCAGGTGACGGAGCACCCGCATCGTTCGGGTTGATGAAGATGAAGCGGAAATCGCCCGCCTCGAACTCGACGTAGTCGAGCGTCATGCCTTCGAGCAGGTCGCGCTGGCCAACGGAGACGACGAGCGCGACGCCCTCCGACGGAACGACGACGTCGCCGTCGCGCGCCTCGTCGAACCCCATCGCGTAGTGCAGCGCCCCCCGCTCGTCGCGACGCGCCGCGATGCGCAGCCCGAGTTCGTCGGCGTCGGACTTCGTCGCGGCGATGCGGATCTGCTGCGCCGCGCTCGGGGTGACGGTGATCATCGTGCATCCTCCAGGTCGTGTCGTCGCGCGCCGGCAGGCCGGGGCGGCCGCTGGCCCCCGAGCGGCCCGCGCGCGAACCTCAATGCTCGCCCTTGGTGCGCAGGAGGCCGGCAAGGCGGTTGCCCTGCTTCTGCGGCCCGCCGCGCGGGAACATCTCGTGCAGGTGCATGTTCGACCCGCGCTCCGCTCCCCAGCGCCCGGTGAACGCCTTGATCATCACGCGGACCTGCGGCTGGACACCGTGCTCGCCCTCGTACTCGCGCAGGAACTCGATCACCTCCCAGTGCGCGGGCGTGAGTTCGAGACCTTCGCGCCGGGCGAGCGCGCGCGCGAACTCGGGGCTCCACTGCGAACGGTCGAGCAGGTAGCCCTCGCTGTCGACCGCGATGCGCTTGCCGTCGACCTCGACGAAGTGATCGGTGCGGGGGCCGGCGGCGGCCCGGGCGTGGGCGTGGCTCATGCGAGTCTCCGTTCGAAGGGGCGGATCGCGCGCTCCGCCGTTCAGCCGACCATGGCCTCGCGCCCGCGCGCCCGCGCGCGGGCGGTCCCGCCGCGGCGGTAACCGCTCGCGCGGACGAAGGCGACGAAGCGCGCCGCCCAGTCCCGGCCGGGCGTCGAGCGCAGGTGCGCGAACGACGCGAGCACGTTGCGGACGACCACGCCGTCGCGCTCGCCGTCGATGCCGTGGCCACGGACCACGCGGTAGCCGCATCGCACGTCGGGCGACAGGTTCTCGAGCGAAGCGTAGTGGAACTCGTGCGCGCGCGCGACGCGCCCGTCCCCGCGCGGAGGCCACGGGAAGTCCGGCGTCTCCTCGAGCACGACGTAGCCGCGGCCCACCGGCCGCTCGCGCATCACGACGTCCCCCGGGATGGCGCCGACCATCCGGCGGGTCGTGCCCCCGACGGTGATCGACCGCGCGAGGTACATGAGCCCGCCGCATTCCGCATACACCGGCATGCCCGCCTCGATCGCGCCGCGGATGCGATGGCGGAGCGCCGCATTGGCTTCCAGCGCGCGCGCGTGGAGTTCGGGGAACCCTCCGCCGATGAAGAGCGCGTCGACCGGCGGCAGGTCGGCGTCCGCGAGCGTGTCGACGGGCACGAGCGTCGCTCCGGCCTCGCAGAGCGCGTCGAAGTCGTCGGCGTAGTAGAACCCGAACGCGCGGTCCTGCGCGACGCCGATCCGGACCTCCGCGGCCCCGGCGCGCTCGCAAGGACCGGCGACCGCAGCCGCGGCGACCGGCTCGCGCAGCGGTGGCGCGACCGCGACACGCGCGAGGAGCACATCGAGGTCGACCTGCCGGCCGACCGCCTCGCCCAGGTCCGCGACACGGCGCGGCAGGTCGTCCGTCTCGTTGCCCGGGACGAGGCCCAGGTGGCGCTCGACGATCGTGAGGCGCGGGTCGTGGTGCACGGCGCCGACCACCGCGACGTCGGTGTAGTGCTCGATCACCGCGCGGAGCTTCGCCTCGTGCCGGCTGCCGCCCAGGTTGTTGAGGATCACGCCGACGATCGCGAGGTCGCGGTCGAACGCCTGGTAGCCCAGGATCAGCGGCGCGATCCCTCGCGTCATGCCGCGTGCGTCGAGCACGAGCACCACCGGCAGGCCGAGCGTCTTCGCGAGCGCGGCATTGCTGTTGCTGCCGTCGAGCGCGAGGCCGTCGTAGAGTCCCTTGTTGCCCTCGACCAGCGCGACGTCGGCTCCGGCCGCGTGGCGGCGGAAAGCCGCGACGATCTCGTCGTCCGGCGAGAGCCACGGATCGAGGTTGCGGCAGCGCCGGCCCGAGGCCGCGGCGAGCCACATCGGATCGATGAAGTCCGGGCCCTTCTTGAACGTCTGGACGGTCCTGCCGCGCGCGGTCAGCGCCGCCGCGAGGCCGACGCTGACCGTGGTCTTGCCCGACGACTTGTGCGCCGCCGAGACGAGGAACCGGAACGGAGGGGCGGAACTCACGGACCGGAGGACGCCGTCGCCGGCGCCACGGGGAAGTCGTCCTGCGGCAGGAAGCGCAGCACGCGCACGCCGACCACGGTGACGAGGAAGGCAACGGCGAGGCCGCCCAGCCCCAGCAGGACCTCGGGCGACCTGGGCGCGTAGGACGCGATCGCGCCGTCGTGAAAGCTGCTCGACGCCGCGTAGCCGGGGAAGATCTCGAGCGGCCAGGCCTGGCCGCCGACGATGAACACGTAGAGCAGCGCGAACGCGCCGGCGATCACCAGGAGCGCCGCCGCGACGGTGTCGCGCGGGGTGCTGCCCGTCCGCCAGAGGAGCGCGAGCGGGACCACGCTGCCCGCCACGACATACGCGCCCCAGAAGAGCAGCGGATAGACGCCGCCGTCGACGAGGATGAAACGCTCGAACGCGAGGTTCTTCGCGAAGTAGCCGTTGACGAGGTGGCAGGCGGCGACGAGGAAGCCCACGGTCACGACGAACAGCCCGAGCAGGTTCTTCATGCGGCGCGCGGCCTCCGCGGGCAGCGCGAGGCCGTTCCAGGCGTACATCGTGGCCTGGACCACCAGGAACACGGCGAGCCCCCACGCGAACGACATCGCGAGGAACAGCGGGATCAGGAGCGCCGTGCCGTACGCCTGGCGCGCGACCAGGAACGCGAAGATCGAGCCGGTGCCCGAGGTGAGGACGATCCGCCAGGCGAACGCGGCGACGCCGACCGGCTTCGACCACGGTGCCATCCTGCGCTCCATCAGCGTCCACAGGTAGACCGCGACGATCGCGAACATGCCCGAGTACAGGAACACGTTCCACGCGAACACCGAGCGGAAATTGTAGCGGGTCGCGGCGACGACCACGCGCTCCGGGCGGCCGAGGTCGAGCATCAGCACGAACAGGCCTCCGGCGAGGAGCGCCATGCACAGGAGGCCCGAGAGCGGCGCGCGTGCCTTGTACACCGCGTGGCCGAACACCGACCCGATCGAGGCGACGTTGAGCACGCCCGACGCGGCGACGATCATGAAGATCGCGAACACGTGCGGCATCCCCCACACCACCTGGTTGTCCATGCCGGTGATGATGTGGCCCTCGGTCTCCATCGCGTGGGAAGCGAGGAACCCGGCGAGCACGCCCGCGGCGCCGAGGAGCGCGAGCAGCCAGAAGCCGCGGGTCTCGAGGCGCGAGAAGGCTTCCCGGTTCATCGCGTCGTCGTCACAGGCCGAGGTAGCGGACCCCGGGATCGAGCTTCAGGTCCGCGCGCAGCGCCGTCGTCGCGAACGACGCGACGCGCTTCGCGATCTCGCTCTGCGGGTCGTTCAGGTCGCCGAAGAGGATCGCCTTGTGGCCGGTGGCCGCGCAGGCCTCGACGCACGCCGGGATGCCGCCGCGGTCGATGCGGTGCACGCACAGCGTGCAGGACTCGACGCAGCCCTTGCCGCGGGGCACCTCGGGACGCTGCCCGGTCGTGGGCTCGTGCACGAACGAGCGTGCCTTGTACGGGCAGGCCATCATGCAGTAGCGGCACCCGATGCAGGTGTGCCGGTCGACGAGCACGATGCCGTCGGCGCGCTTGAACGACGCGCCGGTCGGGCACACGTCGACGCAGGGCGGCTCGGCGCAGTGCTGGCACATCACCGGCACCGAGCGCGTCGCGCCGCGCATGTCCTTCAGTTCGACCTTGCGGATCCACTGCGCCGATGTCGCGGTCTTCTCGGCGGGAAGCCCGTTCTCCGCATCGCAGGCGCTCACGCAGGCGCTGCAGTCGGACGCGCAGGCGTTGAGGTCGACGAGCATCCCGTACCGGACCTTCGACGACGCCGGCGCGTCCGGCGCGCGGCCCTGCGCGAGGTCGAACAGCGTGACCCCGGGGGCCAGCGTCACGCCGGCCATCGCGGCGCCCCACGCGAGGATCTGCCGGCGCTTCGCGTCCACGCCGCTCACTTCGGTCCTCCGGTGCCCGGCGGCGACGCGCTCGCGGTGCGCGCGGGCCGGTCGGCGTGGCACTCGAAGCAGTCGAGCTTGACCGCCGCGTAGCGGTGGCAGCCTTCGCAGAACGCCTCCGGACTGCCGGTGACGCGCCCGGTCTCCCGGCCCGCGTGGCAGGAGACGCAGTTCGCGAGGCTGTGCCGCTCGGTCCGGATGCCCTCGTGGACGGTGCGGTCGCGCTGGTGGACGAGGAGCCGCATGTGGTTGCGGCGCATGAACGCGGTGTCCTCGACGCACTTCCCTTCCGCAGGCGCGGCCACGGCCGGCAGCGGGACGCGCGTGGCGGGGGCGTCCGCCGCCAGCACGGCGCCGGCGAACAGCGCGACGCACGCGGCCTTCCACGCGTGTCGCCACAGCCCGCCGCCCTTCCGCGCGAGCGCCATGCCCCGCTACTCGCCCAGGCCCATCTGGATGTAGCCGGTCGGGCACACGTCCTTGCAGATGTGGCAGCCGATGCACTTGTCGTAGTCGGTGTAGACGTAACGGCCCATCGTCGCCTCCTTCTTCGGCACGCGCGCCACGGCGGTCTGCGGGCAGTAGACGACGCAGTTGTCGCACTCGAAGCACTGGCCGCAGCTCATGCAGCGCTTGGCCTCCGCGACGACCTCGGCCTCGGTGAGGGCGGCGAGCCGCTCCTCGAAGTTGCCGAGCGCGGTTTCCTTCGACAGCGTCGTGATCGCGCGCCTGTTGCGCGGCGTGTAGGTGAAGTGGCCGAGGAACAGCTCGTCGTGCGGGATCACGTAGCGGTCGGAGCGGTTGTCGTAGTTGTGGATGCCGACGTTCGACCGGTCGGTGCCGTGCATCGGCTCCTGCGCCTGCGAGAACGCGAGCCCGCGCTCGACCATCTTGCGCTTGAGGTCGAACGCGTGGACGTCGACCTTCGGCCGCTTCTCCTGGTCCTCGCCGCGCAGGAACCGGTCGATGCCTTCGGC
The DNA here is from genome assembly GCA_035427325.1 of Casimicrobiaceae bacterium. Taxonomy (GTDB): domain Bacteria; phylum Pseudomonadota; class Gammaproteobacteria; order Burkholderiales; family Casimicrobiaceae; genus VBCG01. The sequence goes on along the minus strand of DAOMBL010000039.1, from coordinate 349 downwards.
GGCGATCGCGCCGTGGCCGATCGCGGTCGTGAGCAGGTGCGGGCGCAGGACGTCGCCTCCCGCGAACGTGCCGGGCTTGCCGGCGACCTGGTAGTTGCGGTCGGCGGCCACGTTGCCCTTGCCGCTGTCGAACTCGGCGAGCCCGGTGAAGTCGACCGCCTGGCCGATCGCCGAGACGATCAGGTCGGCCGGAATGTCCTCCTCGGAGCCCTCGACGAGCTTGATCTCGAGCTTGCCGCCGGCGAACTTCGCCTCGCAGCGCGCGACCTTCAGCGCGACCGCGCGGCCCGATGCGTCCTTGACGACCGACACCGGGGCGAGCCCGCCGCGGATCGCGATCCCCTCGGCC
>DAOMBL010000038.1:0-14113 GCA_035427325.1 Casimicrobiaceae bacterium | reverse complement strand
GTGGGGCGGGCTTCAGCCCGACGGGAGGCCCCATACCCCGTGGGTCGGGCGTCAGCCCGACGGGATGCCCCATCCCACGTGGGTCGGGCTGCAGCCCGACGACCTTCCCCCTCCCCGGCCACCGCGCGATCGGCGTACGCCGCCGACAGCTCCGCATGCAGCGCCACCGCCGTCTGCAATTCGAGTTTCTCGCTCTCCTCGATCAGCGGGCACACCCAGTAGCATTGCGCGCCCTCGGCGCACCGCTTGCCGACGTGCTCGACGATCTCGGCGCGCCGCTTCTGGCTCGCGAGGCGGGTTACGACCGGCGTGCGGCCGGGCGGCAGCTCGTCCAGCACCGACACGTCGAGGTCCGCGTAGAAGGTCATCGCCAGCGTCCGCGGGATCGGCGTCGCGCTCATCATCAGCTGGTGCGCCTCGGCCAGCCCCTTGCCGCGCAGCGCGAGCCGCTGCGCGACGCCGAAGCGGTGCTGCTCGTCGACGATCACGAAGCCGAGCCGCGGAAGCTCCACGCCTTCCTGGAACAGCGCGTGCGTGCCGACCGCGAACTGCGCCTCTCCGCTCGCCAGCCGCTCGCGCGCGCGCCGCCGCTCCTTCGCCGGCAGCGACCCCGACAGCCACGCGATCTCGACCGGCAGGCCCGCGAGCCAGGACGCGAGCTTGCGGTAGTGCTGCTCGGCGAGGAGTTCGGTCGGCGCCATGAACGCCACCTGCCTTCCGCTCTCGATCGCCTGCAGCGCCGCCAGCGCCGCGACCACGGTCTTGCCGGAGCCCACGTCCCCCTGCAGCAGCCGCTGCATCGGCACCGAGCGCTTGAGATCGTGCGCGATCTCGCGCGAGACCTTCTGCTGCGCGCGCGTGAGCGAGAAGCCGACGCGGTCGAGCAGCTGCTTCTGCAGCGTGCCGGTCCCGGTCAGCACCGGCGCATTGCGCTTCGCGCGCGCCGCGCGGTGCGCCTTGAGCGAGAGCTGCTGCGCGACCAGTTCGTCGAACTTGAGCCGCGTCCACGCCGGGTGCGTGCGCGCGTCGAGCGCCTTCTGCGTCAGCGCGGAGAGCCGCGGTGGCGGCGCGTGCAGGAAGCCGACCGCGTCGCCGAACTTCCACAGCGAGCGGCGGCGCACGAACTCGTCGGGCAGCGTGTCGGCGGTGCGCGCGAGGTCGGCGCCGATCGCGCGCGCGATCACCTTGCGCAGCGTCTCCTGCGCAAGGCCCGCGGTCGTCGGGTAGACGGGGGTCAGCCTATCGTCGAGCGGCGCACCCTCGTGCACGACCTTGAACTGCGGGTGCACGATCTCCGGCCCGAAGTAGCCCTCGCGCACCTCGCCGTAGACCCGCACGCGCGCGCCGGGCGCGAGCGCCTTCTGCTGGTTTGGATAGAACGAGAAGAAGCGCAGCGTGAGTCCCGAGCGCCCTTCCCGCGCGTCGACCTCCTCGATCCGGCAGACGAGCTGCCGCCGCGGCCGGTAGGCGATGTCGACGTTCGCGACTGTCCCCTCGGTCTGCACCGTCTCGCCGACCTTCACCTGCGCGAGCGGCACGAGGCGCGTGTGGTCCTCGTAGCGCAGCGGCAGGTGGAGGACGAGGTCCTCCTCGCGCGCGATGCCCAGCCGCGCGAGCTTGTCGGCGAGGGTGTCGCCCGGCTTCGCGCGCTTCGGCGCATCGTCCGGCGCTTTGCCGGGTTTCGCGACCTTCGTTGCCACGACCGACGCGGGCGCTCCACGGTTGGGGAGCCCGGAACTCTAGCACCGCCGGACCTGGGACCGACCTAGTAGGCGCTCGGTACTCCCGGCACGAAGGTGACGCCGTCGAAGAACCGCCATTCGTTTCGGATCAGGTCGAGCAGTGATACCTCAATCGACAGCGCCGGAATGGAAGGGAAGTTGATGCCGAACCAGTTCTTGTTCGTCGTCTTGAGCGATACGCTGCCGACCGGAATGACATTGCACTTGTAGAACTCGTGCAACGGGTATGACTTCGAGAAGCTGGTGTATGGGCCCGTCGGCTCGATCGAGATGGCCTTGGAGGACTTGTCGTGGTAGCGCATTGCAAGCTTGTACGACGGACCCGGCTCGATGCGGAAGTCGATTGCCTTGATGTCGTCGTGCTTGTACGTCGCGGGATTGGTGCCGACGATCGAGAACGACGTCTTGATCTCGGCGTTGAATCCCGCGGCATTGGCAAGCGCGCCGAGCGCGCCGATCGCCAGCTCAGTCGCCAACACGGTGTAACCGACAGCGCCGAGCGTCGTGAACGCATTGCAGGCCTGATTGACCTCCGAAACCACCTCGGCCATCTCGATCGTGCTGTTGATGCTCTGTGCGACGGTGAGACTGACAAGCGATTCGCGTCCGGTCGGGTCGCGGAAATTTACCGGATCGTCGTTCGCATAGGCATAGCGGTGCAGCGAGATCGGCGATTCGAGGCGTCCGGCGAACGGATCCCGAGTCAGGAAACGTGCGACGGCCGGATCGTATTGCCGTGCCCGCAGGTGGACGAGCCCGCTTTCGGCGTCGAAACGCTCCGCGCCGTAGCGATACGGGTTGGGCGTGACGCCCATCGTCGCGACGGACGCTCCGTACGCATCGTAGACATAGCGGTCGGTCACCGCGCCCACCGCATCGGTCAGACCGCCGACATGGCCGAGACCGTCTGCGAAAGCGAAACTCGCAATGCCGGCGCGCGCCTGCGCGAGCAGGCCCGCGCCCCAGGTGTAGCGCGCCTGCAGCGCTCCCGCACCGTCGCGCTCCTCGAGCACCTGTGCGTAGCCGGTAGGATTCGCCGTGTCGACGAGGAAGCGAGTCACCTGGGTCGGCGTCGTCGCCTGCACGCGCGTGCCGAACGCGTCGTACTGGTACTGGAACGCGCCCGCGCCGCCGACGTACGACACCAGCCGGTCCTCGGTGTCATAGCCGTAGGTGAGGGGGCCTCCCGGCCCGGTCCGGCGGGTCAGGTTGCCGTTCGCATCGTAGAAGTAGGCGTAGGTACCGTCACTGACGAGGCGGTCGTTGGCATCGTAGGTGAATGTCGTCGCGACGCCGTTGCGGATCGATTGCGCCCGGTTGCCCGCTGCGTCGTACGCATGGCTCGCCGTGAACGCGTGGCTGCCCGTACGCGCCTCGCCGACCAGCCGGCCGCGCACATCGTAGGTGAACGCGACGACCGAACCGTCGGCCTCGACGATCTGCTCCTGGCGCCCGGATGGGCTCCACGTCGACGCGAAGCTCGCGAAGACGGCACCGCCGGGCGCACGATGGATCAGGGACGTCGGCCGGTTTCGCAGGTCGAATCCCTGCTCCGCGACCGTTCCGTTCGCCGCGACGACGCGCAGCCGGTTCCCCGCGCGGTCGTAGCCGAATTCGGTCGAACCTTCGGACGCCGTCACGTTCGACAGCCGGCCGAGGGCGTCGTAGTCATAGGCGACGCTGCCTCCCGGCGACGCGAGCGCGAGCAGAAGGTCGTCGGCGCCGTGCGTGTACGCGATCTCAGCGCCGGACGGATCGGTGACCTTCGCGAGTCGGCCGCGCGCATCGTACGCGTAGGTCGTCGTGCCACGCGCATCGACGACGCTCGCGAGCCGGCCGTCCGCCTGATACGTGAAAAGGACGACGCCACCGCCCGGCAGCGTCTTGCGTACCAGCCGGTTCATCTCGTCGTAGACGAACGCCGTGGTGCGACCCAGGCCGTCGATCGACGCCACCGTGTTGCCGACCGCGTCGTACAGGTAGCGCTGGCTATCGCCGTTCGGGAACCGCCGCTCGATCAACCTGTTCACCAGGTTGTAGCGGAATGTCGTGGTTCGGCCGAGCGCGTCGGTCTGAGCCACGAGATTGCCCGCCTCGTCGTACGCATACGTCGCGTCGCCGGCATGACCATGAACCGAGGTCAGACGGCCAAGCGCATCGTAGCCGAATGTCGTCGTCTGGCCTTCTTCGTTGGTCACGCTCGTGCGGCGTCCGAGCGCGTCGATCGCCTGCAATCGCGTCGAACCGTCCGCAAACGTGATCGCGGCAGGGAAGCCCTGCGCATCCGGCGTCATCGAAGTCGAATGCCCGTTCGGGTCGGTCCGGATGACCGGCAGCCCGGTTTCGTTCAACGTAAGCGTCTCGACCGGACGTACCGGATTGCCTGTCGCGGCGTCCACGACGCTCGGCAGCGTGGTCTTCACCAACCGGCCGGCGACGTCGTACTCGAAGTCGGTGCGATGGCCGCGCTCATCGATTCTGGCCAGCAGCACGCCTGCCGCGGACGGCACCAGGCGGATCGTTCCCCCGCCGGGGCGTGTCGTCGCGACGAGTCGGTCGAGTTCGTCGTAGGCGTGCGTCGTCACGCGCCCGCCACGATCGGTTTCGCTGACGAGGTTGCCATTCGGATCGTAGCCGCGTGTCGCGGTCGTTCCGTCGGCGAAGGTCGTGCGTTGCAGACGGCCGAGCGCATCGTACTGACGCGACGTCCGCCGGCCCAGCGCGTCGACGGTGGCGACGACGCGCCCGGCGGCATCGTATTCGGTCCGCGTCGTGGCGCCCGTAGCGTCGATGACCGCGATGAGGCGATTGGACGCGTCGTACTCGAAGCGCGTCATCACCGGCGTGAGCGTCCCGTCGATCGTCCGGTACAGCGTCTCCGTAACGAGGTTGCCGTTGTCGTCGTACGCCCATTCGGTCCGGCGCAGCAGCGAGGCTGCGCCTTCGTGCACTTCCTCGCGCACCTTGCGGCCGGCGCCGTCGCGCTGAAACAGCGTGCGGTTGCCCTGTGCGTCATCGCGCCGAACGACCAGGCCGCGGGCGTCAACCTGCGCCGTCGCGGTGCCGGCCAGCGGCGAGGCCGAGCTCACCATGTTCCCCGCGATGTCGTAGCCGAAGTCGTACGACCGTCCTGCCGCATCGGTCAGCCGCGTCACCACCTTGTTGGGCCCGTACTGCAACTGCGTCGTCAGCCCGAGGCCGCCCGGATCGACCGTCACCTTCAACGGCAGGACGCCGTCGAACGTCGACTGCGTGCGTCGGCCATCCGCGTCGGTCACCGCCGTCTCGTTGCCGAATCCGTCGTATGACCTCAGCGTAACGGCGTCGACCAGCGTGCCGTCGACCGTGACCGGCGACTGCGTCCGCGTGGCGTTGCCGTCGGCGTCGCAATCGATCAGCGTCGCGTTGCCGCGCCGGTCGCGGATCGTGTCGCGGTTCGACGCTTCGTCGTGCGCCAGCTCGATGCGCTGGCCAGCGGCGTCGATCATCGCAACGAGGCGCCCCCGGTCGTCGTACTCCGACCTCACGCCGCCCAGTCCGCTCGGATCGACGATCTCGATCAGCCTGTGCTCGCGGTCGTACCGGTAGTGCGACTGCGCCCCGGACGCGTTGGTGTAGCTCACGAGGTCCCCGTTGGCATCGTAGGCGTATGCGTGCGGAACGCCCTTCGGATCGACGATCTGCACGATGCGGCGCTTCGCGTCGCGTTGGAACAGGATGCTCTGGCCGCTACTGTGGACGATGCCGTCGGGCCCGAAGCTGACCGTGTTGCCGTTGCGATCGACGACCTTGCGAACGCCGTCGATGCGGTCGATCTCGATCGCCATGCCGTCGACGGTCGTATAGCGGAAGAGGCGCGGATCGAACGGGTCCAGCGTCGCATCGTCGACGAGGACGACCGCCGCGCCACCGGAGACGATCAGGAGGTCGGGATTGCCGAGGTACTCGAGCGTTCCCAGCGTCCCGGCGCGCGGGGTGAATCCGGTGACGCGCGTGAAGTCCAGCGAACCGAGGTTCGAGGTCGGGCTCAGCACCAGGTCGAACTGCTCGACTGACCCGTCGGAAAGCGTGATGCTCACCCGGTGCTCGCCCAGTGGCATCAGGCTGACGGTCGGCCCCGCGACGACGCGATCCCAGCCGGTGCCGAGGACGCGGTTGGTCCGCAGCCGCAGCGTTTGCACGCCGAGCCGCCAGCCGACGCCGAAGTCGCCCTGTGCCTTGTCGCGACTGTCGTAGGTGCGCGTGACCGTGACGGGAACGCCGGGCGACGGTATGTTCAGGTCGGTGTAGGAGAGCGTGAACAGCCCGACCTTCCGCTGCCCGGTCGCCTGCACCGTCACGCTCGCCTCGGAGACGTTCTCGCCCTTGTCGAACACCCGCAGCCGCAGCGTGTAGAGATCGTTCACCAGCACCGTCGGATCGAAGGTCCCGAGCACGCCGCCCGCGACGGGCGACGTACCTTCGCCGATGACCGTCCATGTCTCATCGCCGGCCGGCGCGAACGCGAGTTCGTAGCGCAGGAAGTTCGGATCGGTCGCGGTGCCGATGACGTCGACCGGACCGTTCACCGACGCGCCGTCGGCGGGCGCGGCGATCGAGGCGACCGGTGGCGTCGCGTCGCCCGGCGCGAGCGCAGACACCGCGAGGTTCGCCTGCCCGGTCTTGCCGCCGATCGTCGCCGAGATCGTCGCGGCGCCGGCGGTCTTGGCGAGCGCGGTGCCGGTCGCATCGACGCTCCCCATCGCGGCCGCCGACCACTGCCACGTCGCCGAGTACGTGACGTTCGCGCCGGTGCCCTCCTCGCACACCGCGGTCGCCTTGAACGCCTGTGTCTCGCCGACGAGCCGCGCGAGCGGTCCCGGCCCGGGCTCGACGACGACCTGCGCGACCGGCTTCGAGAGCGGCGCGCCCGCCGACACCGTCAGCGCGACCGGCGGCGCGGAGCCGGGGAGGAGCATCGTGCCGAAGTCCGGCGACTGCGCCATCACGTCGCCCGCGGGCACCGTCGGCGAGAACGCCGTCGACACCGACGTCGTGAGCCCCAGTGCGCCGATCGCCGCGTTCGCCTGCGCGAGGGTCTTGCCGACCACGAACGGCACGGCGACCGGCTGCGGCCCCTTCGACACCGTGAGGTTCACGGTGGCGCCCTGGGCCACGTTCGCCGCGCCCGCGACCGGGTCCTGCGCGAGCACGGTGCCGGCGGGCGAGGCGTCGGCCACCTCCTGCAACACCTGCGGGTCGAGCGCCGCCGCCGCAACCGCCGCGTTCGCGTCGGCGAGCATCAGGCCGACGACGTTCGGCACCGCGGCGCCGGTCGTCGTGAGATTCACCATGAACGACTGCTCGGCGTAGGCGCCCAGCGAATCGGTCACGCGCAGGACGACGAATGTCCAGCCCCAGCCGCACGGGTAGCCGTAGGAGCCGCAGGTCGGCTCGAAGCGGATGCGTCCGCCCGGCTCCATCGTCACCCACACCGGTGCCGACACGAGCGACCAGGTCAGCGTGTCGCCCGCATCCGGATCGATCGCGGTGGGTTGGTAGTAGTTCGTGACGAGACCGCCCGGCGGGTTCGGCGCGAATCGCTGCAGGAGGCCGGTCGGCGGCGTCGAGGTGATCACCGGCGGCAGGTTCGCCGGCTTGATCGCGACGAACACGGTCGCGGGCGCGCTCTCGCCGCCGACGCCGTCGATCGCGTAGGTGAAGCTCGTGCCCTCGGTCGCGCGCGGATCGCCGACCGTCCCCTGCTGCGCCGGATTGCGGAACTGCGTCGGGACGCCCGCGTTGAACGCGGCGCGCCCGTTGCCCGTGAAGTCGCCGTTGACGAAGTTGACCTGCGGATGGACCTTCGGTCCCGGCAGCCAGGTGTTCGGCGCGCCGCGCAGCATCAGGTAGCTCAGGCGATCGGGCCCCGAGACGTTGGTCGCGACGATGTCGACGTGGCCGTCGGCATCGGCGTCGACGAGCTGAACGTTGTGCCCGTGGTAGAAGCCGCCGTGCAGCCCCGACGACGGGTGCGAGGCGCGCACCGCTCCGGTCCGGCCGTTCAGCACCACGATCTCGGTGTGCGAGTTCGTCACGACTTCCGGCACGCCGTCGCCGTCGAGGTCGTAGACCTGCACGTTCGCGGTGCCCGAGTAGGAGTCCGGCGGATTTCCCGCAGGATCGGGAACGAAGGCGTAGGTCCAGCGGATGCGCCCGTCGGTGCCGAACGCGTAGACGCGCCCCTGGGTGTTCCAGACGAACTCCGGCGCGCCGTCGTCGTCGAGATCGGCGATCGTGAGCCACGCGGTCCAGTAGACCGGCAGGCGGATGCGGCGCTTCTCGACGCCGGTCGCGCCGTCGAGGATCAGCAGGCCGTTGAACTTGTAGAGATCGCCACCGTACTGTCCCCGCGGGCTCGCGCCGCTGCCGGTCTTGTCCATCGCCAGCACGTGGACGATCTCGGGGCGGTCGTCGCCGTCCAGGTCCGCCGCGAGCGCCTGGATGGGCTCGATCTCCGACTGCCAGAGGAGCGTCCACGCGCCCCCGACCTTCTTCCAGACGTCGCTGCCCGACACGATCTCCGGCGCGCCGTCGCCGTCGACGTCGACGGTGAACGGCGCGAGTTCGCGCATCGGGTCCCAGGAAGCCTGGCTCATGTTGCTCGGATTGGGCGCGGTGAGGATCGACTCGACCGAGCCGTCGCCTCGCATCAGGATCGTCGCGCGGCACGCGACGTTGTCGTCGGCGGCGAGACCCGTGAGCGCCCGGCAGCCGGTGCTGCGCGCGGGACCGGACACCGGCTGGTAGTAGCCGGCGTCCGCGCGCAGCGTCTGGCGGAACAGGATCGTCGGCGCCGCGCCCGCCGCGAGGCGCGCGACGTGCATGCTCGCGTACTGCGCGCCGGCGTAGACGTGCTGGTAGCGGTCCTCGGTCGACGGCGGCGTGCCGGGCGCGCGCACGTCGCCGAGCGGCCGGGAGATGCGCTCGGACATCCACTTGATCGCGCCGGTGCGTCCGTCGAGCGCGAAGATCCGGTCGGCCGGCGCGTAGCCCGGCGTGTCGATCGCCGAGTCGCGCTCGCACTGGCCGAGGTTCCCCACGTACTCCGGCACGCCGTCGTCGTCGACGTCCGCGAGCGCCGTCGCGTTGCTGGTCGCGAATCCGAAGCCGCAGTCGGCGTAGCCGGTTTGGTCGATGTTCCACAGCGTGGCCCCGGTCCGCAGGTCGACCGCGCGGTGGCCGACGAACTGGCTCGACAGCACGAGGTCGGGGTAGCCGTCGCCGTTGACGTCGCCCACCACGGGGAACGAGTTGACGATCTGGCCGGACGCGTCGTTGCGCCAGGCCTCGGCCAGGCCGAACGGCGCCGCGGGCGGACTCGCCGGAGCGACGAACGTGAACGAGCCGTCCGCGCCTAAGGCCGACAGCGTGCCGAGCGCAGGATCGGTCTTCTTCACCGCCGACATCGCCGCGCCCGACGGATTCTGGTCGTTCGCGAGCACGCCGGCCGCGGGCACGACGAGCGTTTCGCCGACGCGCACCGTGAACTCGTCGTCGACGGCGACCGGCGCCGCCGCGGGCAGGAGCGTCAGCGTGAACGAGCCCTGGCTGGCGAGCCCGGCCGCGTCGCGCACCCGCACCGTGACCGTTCGATCTCCCGGCGCCGCGCCCGCGGTCGGCCAGGTGATCTCGCTGCCCGAGATCGTCATCCCGGGCGGGCCGGCGACGATCGTGAACGTCAGCGTGTCGCCCGAGTCGGGATCGCTCGCGACCAGGCGCCGCACGAAGGTCGCGCCCCCGCGCACCACCTCGCTCGCCTGCGGCGCGAGGCTCGGCGCGTGGTTGGTGTGCACGACGGTGACGTTGAAGCTGCGCGAAGCGCTGCCGCCGGCGCTGTCGGTCACGCGCGCGGTGAACGGGTGCGTGCCGAGCTGCGCGGCCGTGGGCATCCAGTCGACGAGCGGCGGCGGCGCGAGCGACGCGCCCGCGGGCGCGGTCGGCAGCGAGTAGACGAGCGCGTCGCCGGCGTTGCCTTCCTTCGCCTCGAGCACGATCTGCAGGCGCGTCCCGAGTTCGATCGTGCGGTCGGCGATCGCGGCGAGTTGCGGCGGGCCGTCCTGCACCGTCACGGTCGTCGTCGCGCTCGTGGAGAGTTCGCCGTCGTTGGCGGTGAGCCGGAGGACGTAGGTGCCCGGCGCCGTGAACGTCGCGGTGGTCGAGGTCGCCGCCGGATTCGCGAACGCGACGCTCGCGGGACCCGAGACGAACGTCCAGGCGGTGGTGAGCACGCCCGGCGGATTGGGCAGGCCGTCGTCGCTCGCGCTGCCCGCGAGCGCGGCGCCGGCGGGCAGCGTGACCGACTGGTTCGCGCCGGCGCTCACGCTCGGCGCGGCGTTCGCGCTGCCGCCGCCGTCGACCCGGAGGTCGGCGTCGATGCGCAGGTGCACGAACGCATCGTCGTCCTGCACGAACACGGCGACGATGTCGGCGTCCGGCACGCCATCGCCGGCGGGATCGCCGGCCGCGGCGGAGACCCCCGCCCAATCGCCGATCGCGCCGTCGCGCACGATCGACGCGGCCCATGCGAGCCCGGCGAACGCGAACACGAACAGCACACCCGCGATGCGCACGCGCTCCGGATGGCGGCGCATCCACCGGGTGGCGATCCACGCGACGAGGAGCGCGAGCGGCAGCGCGAGCCACGGCGACAGCGGCACCGGCACCGTCTTCGCGCCCGCTCCGTCCTCGCGCGCGAGCACGATGGAGAACGGAGCGGTGGCGTCGGCACCCGACCCGCCGTCGTTCGCGAAGGCCACCGCCTTCGCGACACCCGCGCTCGGCAGGAGCGTGCGCGGGATCGACATCTCGACCACGGCCGATCCGCCGGTTCCGACGCCGAAGCCGACCGGCCAGTCGCCCGAATCGACGACGACCGCGCTGCCCAGGATGCCGCCGGTACAGGTCTGCCGCTCGACGCGGTCGACGTACGCGCCTGTCGCGGTCGTGACGGTCCGCGCGGTGACGACGAGTTCGATGCCGGCGAGCGCGCCGTTCGCGGTCGGGACCGTGCACCCGGTCGCGGACTGGCTGTCGGTGTCGAGCGCCACGCCCACCGAAGGCGTCGCCGCGGTCGCGGACATCGCGAACGCCAGCGCCCCGGCCAATCCGATGCAGAGCGAGCGCAGCGACGACAGGAACGAGGCCATCCGGGGTGCCGGGCAGGTAACGTCCGCACGCTACCCAAGCCCTGTCGCGGCGGGACGTAACAACAAGTAACATGGCCGTCAGCCTGACGACTCCTGTCGGCTACAGTGCTCCATGGCCGTGACGACGGCAGCGCCGCCCGATCTCGTCCGCGAAGAACTCGCGCGGTTGATGGACAGCGAGTCGATGCGGCGCGCGCCCACGCACGCGCGCCTGTTGCGTTACCTCGTCGAACGCCAGGTCGCGGGCGACCGGGCGGCGCTGCGCGAAACCTCGATCGCGCTCGAGGTGTTCCGGCGCGATCCGGCGACCTACGATCCGCGCACCGATCCGATCGTCCGCGTCACCGTCGGCCGGCTGCGCGAGCGGCTCGATGCGCACTACGCCCACTACGACGCGCCGCCCAGGCTCCGAATCGTCCTGCCGAAGGGCAGCTACGCGCCCGACTTCGTGCCGCTGCGCGGGAAGGCGGCCGAGGCAAAGGGCATCGCGGTGCTCGGGACGCGCAACCTGACCGGCGACGAGGGACGGGAGAGCGATCTCGCACCGTTCGCCGAGCGCCTGACCGACCGCCTGGCGCGCGCGGGACTCCCCCGGGTGATCGCGCGCGCGTCGGTGGCGCAGGCGCAGCGCACGTCCCACGACCCGCGCGAACTGGCGACCCGGCTCGGCGTGCCGTGGATCGTCGACTCGACGCTCGCACGCGAGCGCGACGGCGGACTGCGGCTGTCGGTGCGCCTGCTCGACGGCGGCGCGGACGTCCGCTGGGTCGAGACCGGCGCCGCGAACGCCGGGGATCTCGAACCGCTGCTCGATCGCGTGCTCGATCTCGCGACGCTGCGACTGCTGGAGACGCCGGCGGCAGGCGCTCGCGCCGAGCCGACGGCGAGCGTCGCCGCCCCGATGCCTGCCGCGGCCCGCGTGTCGGTCGAGCGCTCCCGCCTCCTCCTGCAGCAGCGCTCGATACCGGCGACCGACGAGGCGATCGCGCTCGCGGAATCCGTGACGCGCGACCATCCGCGCTCGGCGGACGCCTGGGCTGCGCTCGCCGCGGCGCTCACGAGCCGGACCACCTTCTTCGACCGGGATCCGGCCGGATTCGCGGCGCGCATCGACGAAGCGGCCGGACACGCGCTCGCGATCGACCCCGGCCATCCGATCGCGCTGCGCACCCGGGCGATCTTCGCCGGGAAACGCGACCAGGACATGGATCTCGCGCGATCGCTCTTCGAGCGTGCGCTCGAGTCGATGCCGAACCACACGTCGGCCCGACTCAACTTCGCGGAATTCCTCACGCTGTCCGGTCGCTACGCGGAGTCACGGACGCAGCTCGGTCTCGCCCGCTACCACGATCCGATGTCCGCGTCGGTGCACCTCGCCTGCGCCGTTTGCGCGACGCTGGAGCGCCGCTACGACGACGCGAGCGACGCCTGGGCGCTGTGCCGGGCGGCGGGCGAGACGAGCCTCTGGCTGCTCGGTGGCGAGGCGTTCACGGCGCTCGCGGCCGGCCGTCTCGACGACGCAGCCGCCCTGGCGCGGAAGTACGCGCAGCAGATGCCGGACGATCCGACCGCGCTCTATTGCCTCACGGCGGTCGCCGCGGATCAGGGAGACGCCGCACGCGCGCGCGAACTCGACCTCGAGACCGGCCGTCGATTCCCGTGGTTTCCCGCGTCGCACCGGGCGCTGCCTGCGGCGTTGCTGCACGACCGACCGGCGACGCTGCGCTGGCTCGAGATCGCGCTCGACCGGCGCGACCTGACGCTGCTCGCGGCGACCATGCACCGCGCGTTCGACTGGCTCGACGGCGATCCGGACTACGAGCGGCTGCGCGGGCGCGCCCCCATCTGGGCCGCGCGCGAGCGCCCGGATCGCCCCGGAGCCGCGCACCGGTAGCCGCGCGTCCGGCCGGCCCTTCGACCGGTCGAAGAACCCGCGAGAGCGTCCGCCGGGCGCGACGATCAGCCCAGCACCGCGACCGCCTCGACCTCGATGCGCGCGCCGCGCGGCAGCGCCGCGACCTGGTAGGTCGAGCGAGCGGGATAGGGCTCCTTGAACTCGGCGGCCATCATCTCGTTGACCTTCGCGAAATCGCCGAGATCGACGAGCAGGATCGAGAGCTTGACGATGTCGTCCAGCGTGCCGCCCGCGGCGCCGACGACCGCGCGCATGTTGTCGAACACGCGCTTCGCCTGCGCCTCGATGCCGCCCTCGACGATCTGCATCGTCTTCGGGTCGAGCGGAATCTGGCCGGACATCCACAGCGTGTCGCCGCTCCGGATCGCTTGCGAGTAGGGGCCGATGGCGGCAGGCGCGTCGGGGGTCGAGATCTTCTGGCGGGTCATGGGCAGGGATCGAGGCGAAAACGAGGAGTCTAGCGCCGGCGCGAATCCCGCGCGACCGATTTCGGTGCGATCCCGCGCGCGGACGCGGCCCGCGAAGGCTCCCGCGCGGCGTCGAGCGCGCGCGGCCCGAGCGTGCCCATTGCAGCGGCGCCGAGGATGCGCCGGAACGTCGGGCACTCGAGGTGGCTTCGCGCCGGGCACACGGCGGCGTGTTCGAGTCCGTCGCGCATCGCGGTGAGCCGGCGGATCCTGCGGTCGAGTTCCCGCGCCTTCGCGGCGAGGCGCTTCCGGTCGATCCGCGGCCGGCCGTCGGGCGCGAACATCCCCGCGATCTCGTCGAGCGAGAAGCCGGCCGCGCGCCCCAGCGAGACGAGCGCGAGCCGCTCCAGCACGTCGGGGCCGAACACCCGGCGCAGCCCCCGCCGGCCGACCGAGGCGACGAGCCCCTTCGTCTCGTAGAACCGGATCGTCGACGCCGGAAGGCCGGACCGGCGCGCCGCTTCCGCGATGTCCATGCACCCCCCTTGACTTCAAGTTGACTTGAAGTGGCACTCTGCACCCGTCGCTTCCCGAGAGCAACCCCTTGGAGACCCTCGATGGAAACCTGGATCGCCGCCGCGCTCACCGGCGCCGGCGCGACGCTCGTGCTGGACCTGTGGGCGCTCGCCCGGACGAAGCTCTTCGGCGTCCCGTCGCCGGACTACCGCCTGGTGGGCCGCTGGTTCGCCTGGCTGCCGCGCGGCCGGATCCGCCACGACCCGATCACGGCGTCCGCGCCGTTGCCGGGCGAGCGGGCGATCGGCTGGACGGCGCACTACCTGATCGGGATCGTGTTCGCGC
>DAOMBL010000037.1:0-14201 GCA_035427325.1 Casimicrobiaceae bacterium | reverse complement strand
GAACCCCGTCGGGCTGAAGCCCGACCCACGGCATATCCCCGCCCCCCGTCGGGCTGAAGCCCGACCCACAGTGGATCACCGCATCCCGTCGGGCTGAAGTCCGACCCACGCCATGGCGACGCATGTCGACCGGCAGGACCATCCCGGTCGCCGGGCGCGATCGACCTACAATGTCGGCCATGAAGCGCATCGATTCGACCCGCCGCGCGCTCCTCGCGGCGCTCGCGTTCGCGCCGCTCGCATCGATCGCCGCGGAACCTCCGGTGATCCTCGTGCTCGGCGACTCGATCTCGGCCGGGTTCGGGCTGCCGCCGGGAGCCGGATGGACCCACCTGCTGCAGAAGCGGCTCGCGGAGCGCCGCTACCCGCACCGGGTGGTCAACGCGAGCATCAGCGGCGACACGACCGCCGGCGGGCGTTCGCGGCTGCCCGCGCTCCTCGCACGCCACAAGCCGGCGATCGTCGTCATCGAGCTCGGCGGCAACGACGGATTGCGTGGCGGCAGCCTCGCCTCGTCGCGCGAGAACCTGGTGGCGATGGTCGCGGCCACGAAGGCGGCGGGCGCGCGAGCGATGATCGTCGGCATGAAGCTGCCGCCGAACTACGGCGCGGCGTACGCCCGGCAGTTCGACGCGATGTTCGCCGAGGTCGCGAAGGCCGAGCGCGTGCCGCTCGTGCCGTTCTTCTTCGACGGCTTCGGCGAGGATCGCGATCTCTTCCAGGCCGACGGCATCCATCCGACCGAAGCGGCGCAGCCGAAGCTGCTCGACAACCTGTGGCCGACGCTCGAACGCCTGCTGAAGCGGCAGTGAACCCGCGCCGGCCCGCCGGCCGCGTCGTCGGGCTCGACGCGCTCGCCTCGCATCCCGACCGGATCGACGTGCGCAGTCCCTCCGAGTTCGCGGAGGACCACCTGCCCGGCGCGGTCAACTGCCCGGTGCTCGACGACGACGAGCGCGCGCGCGTGGGCACGCTGCACAACGAGCGGGGCGCGTTCGAGTCGAACAAGGTCGGGGCCGCGATCGTCGCGCGCCGCATCGCCGGCATCGTCGAGGACCTCGCGCGCGACAAGCCGCGCGGCTGGGCACCGCTCGTCTGCTGCTGGCGCGGCGGCAAGCGGTCGGGCTCGCTGGTGCACGTGCTGAACGAGATCGGATTTCCCGCGGTCCAGCTCGACGGCGGCTACCGGACGTGGCGACGCCACGTCGTGGAGCGGCTCGCGGCGCTTCCGGCGACGTTTCGCTTCCGCGTCGTCTGCGGCCTCACCGGCTCGGGCAAGAGCCGGCTCCTCGCGGCGCTCGCCGAGGAAGGGGCGAACGTGCTCGACCTCGAGCGCCTCGCGCGCCATCGGGGCTCGCTCCTCGGCGACCTTCCCGGCGAGCCGCAGCCGTCGCAGAAGGCGTTCGAGACCGCTCTCCACGAGGCGCTGGCGGGGTTCGACCGCGAACGTCCCGTGTGGGTCGAGTCGGAGAGCCGCAAGATCGGCGCGCTGCAGGTTCCCGAGCGCCTGCTCGCGGAAATGCGTGCCGCGCCGTGCGTGCGCGTCGACCTCGACACGCGCCACCGCGTCGCGCTGCTCGAGGACGAGTACGCGCACTTCCTCGCCGACCCCGAGGCGCTCGTGGCGCGTCTCGCGCACCTGAAGCCCCTCGTCGGCCAGGCGACGCTCGATCGATGGGCGACGCTCGCGCGCGCGCGCGCTTTCGATCGCCTCGTCGCCGACCTGCTCGACAACCACTACGATCCGACCTACGCGCGCGGCATGGTCAGGAACTACGCCGGTTTCGCGAAAGCGGAGCACGTCGCCCCGGGGAACATCGATCCCTCCGGCTGGCGCGACCTCGCCCGCCGCCTTGCGGCCGCCGGCCCGCGCTGACGCACCCTGCCCCATCGCCATGTCCGCGCACCCGTTCCGCATCGTCAACGTCTTCGCCGAGTCGCCGCTCGCGGGCAATCCGCTGGCGGTGGTCGAGCGCGCCGATGATCTCGACGACGACACCATGCAGGCGATCGCGCTTCAGTTCAACCTGTCCGAGACGACCTTCGTCCTGCGTTCGACGCGCGCGACCGCACGAGTTCGCATCTTCACGCCGACCTTCGAGCTGCCGTTCGCCGGACACCCGACGCTCGGCACCGCGCATGTGGTGCGCGACACGATGGGCGCCGGAGACCGGTTGACGCTCGACATGCGCGCCGGCGTGATCCCGGTCGAGGCGGCAGGCGACGTCTGGACGCTGCGCGCGAACGCTCCGTCGCATCGCGAGCCGGCGACGCCGCGCGAAGCGCTCGCCGCGATGCTCGGTCTCGCGCCGAACGACCTGGGCGAGCGGCCGCTGTGGGTCGACACCGGAACCGAGCAGCTGATCGTCCCGCTGCGGTCGTTCGACGCCGTGCGTCGCGCCGCGCCGCGTTCCGAGGCCATGCTCGCGCACGCCACGAACGGCACGCGCGCGATGGCCTACGTCTTCGCGCGGGACGGCGATCGCGTGCTCGCCCGGATGTTCTTCCCCAAGCACGGCGCGATCGTCGAGGACCCCGGCACCGGCTCGGCATGCGCCAATCTCGGAGGCTGGCTGATCGCCACCGGCGCGGCGCTTCCGCAGTCCCTCACGGTCGACCAGGGGGCCGACGTCGGCCGGCCCTGCCGGCTGGGGCTCGAGGTCACGGTCGACCGGGACATCCGGGTGTCCGGTCGCGTGATCGAGATCGCGCGCGGCTCGCTCGCCCTCTGACACCGGCCCGATGCCCGCCGCCACGCGCGGCGAGCGCCGCGGAGACCGACCGTTACACCCGGTTACCGATCCGCGGGGCCGGACGTGGCACCATCGTCTTCGCCCGGCCAGGCTGCGGTCAACAGACTGCGCCGGAACGGCGTTGAAGCCGGAACGCCGAGCCTCCGCCACGTACGCGCCCGGAACCGTGTCGACACCGCTCCTCGCCGTCGCCTCGCTCGCGTTGCTGACCTTCCCGTCGGCCGCGGCGGCCGGCACGCCGATCGGCGAGGACGGCGCGCGGCACCTGCTCGCGCGCACCGGATTCGGGCCGAACGCCGCCGGGATCCGCGCCTACGCGGCGCTCGATCGCGAGGCAGCGATCGCGAAGGTGCTCGCCACCGCGCGAACCACGCCGGTCACCGCACCGCCCGCCGACCTGCTCTCCGATGCGCCGCTCCGGCCGCCCCGTCAGGACGCCGCGCCCGCCGAGCGCAAGGCGTTCGTCCAGAAGCAGGTTCGCGAGGGCGTCGTGCTCCGCGGCTGGTGGATGGGCGAGATGCTCGCAACCGATTCGCCGCTCACCGAGCGCATGACGCTCTTCTGGCACAACCACTTCGTGTCGAGCCAGCAGAAGGTGCGCATCGCGCGGCTCATGTACCGGCAGAACGCCACGCTCCGGCAGTACGCGCTCGGCGACTTCCGCGCGCTGCTGCACGCCGCGTCGAAGGACGCCGCGATGCTCGTCTACCTCGACGGCGTGCGCAACCGCCGCGGCGCCCCCAACGAGAATTTCGCGCGCGAGGTGATGGAACTCTTCACCCTCGGCGAAGGGCACTACACCGAACAGGACGTGAAGGAAGCCGCTCGCGCCTTCTCCGGGTGGAGCATCGATCGCGAGACCGGCCGGTTCGTGTTCCGGCGCACGCTGCACGACCCCGGAGTCAAGACGGTGCTCGGCGTCACCGGGCGATTCGACGGCGACGAGGTGCTCGATCTCCTGCTCGCGCGCCCCGAGACGGCGGAATTCATCGTCGCCAAGCTCTGGCGCGAATTCGTCTCGCCGGATCCTGACGCCCGCGAAGTGAGGCGCATCGCGGCCGACTTCCGGCGTTCGGGCTGGCGCATCCCGGTGGCCGTCGGCGGACTCCTCGCGAGCGACGCGTTCTGGGCGCCGGCCCATCGCGGCGTGCTCGTCAAGAGTCCGGTCGAACTCGTCGTGGGCACGCTCGTGTCGCTCGACGTCGCGCCCCGGGAGGCGACGCCGTTCGCGCTCGCGATCGCCGGCATGGGGCAGAACCTCTTCTCGCCGCCGAACGTCAAGGGATGGCCTGGCGGAGAAGCGTGGATCGACACGAACACGCTGCTCGCGCGCAAGCAGTTCGTCGAGTCGCTGTCGCGCTACGAGGAGTCGCGTGCGACGATGCAGCCGGTGGCGATGGGCGGCGCGTCGTTGCCCGCCCGCCTGCCCCGCGCCGCCATCGCGCCCGAGGGCATCCCGGCCGCCACGCCCGACGAGGACCCGCAGGCGCGCGCGAGACGCATCGCGCGTGCGCTCGACCGCGCCTTCCGCGAACTCGGGTTCTCGGCGACGCGGTGGATCGCCTCGCTGCCGGGCGACACGCCTGCAGTCCGACGGCAGACGGCGGTGGCGATCCTGCTGGCGATTCCACCCGCCGGCAGCGGTGCCGAGGTGTCGAAGGACGCCGACGCCCTCGGGTTCGTCCGCGCGGTGCTGCTCGATCCGGCGTACCAGCTCAAATGACCGCTCCCGTCGATCGCCGCCGCTTCCTCGCCGCCGGTGCAGGCGCCGTCGCGTTCGGTGCGCTCGGCCGCCATGCGAGCGTCGCCTTCGCCTCGGCCCCCGCATCGGCGGCTGCGTCGCGCTACTCGAACCTCCTGGTGCTGGTAGAACTCAAGGGAGGCAACGACGGACTGAACACCGTCGTGCCGATCTCCGATGCCGCCTACGCGCGGCTGCGGCCGAAGATCGCGATCCGGCGCGACGATGCGCTCGTGATCTCCGACCGCGCGGCGCTCCACCCCTCGCTCGCACCGCTCCTGCCCGCGTGGGAACGGCGTCAACTCGCCATCGTCCAGGGCGTCGGCTATCCCGACCCGAACCTCTCCCACTTCCGCTCGATCGAGATCTGGGAGACCGCCTCGCGCAGCGACCAGTCGCTCGCCGAAGGCTGGCTCGCGCGCGCGTTCGCCCGCGCGCCGGTCCCGCCGACGTTCGCGGCGGACGGCGTGGTCATCGGAGGCAACGACCTGGGCCCGCTCGCCGGCGGCGGCGCACGGGCGATCGCGCTCGCCGATCCGGAGCAGTTCCTTCGCCGCGCGAAGCCCGCCGCACCCGAGGGGGCGGCGCGCAATGCCGCGCTCGCACACATCCTCAAGACCGAGGGTGACATCGTGCAGGCCGCGTCGCACCTCGCGGGGACGCACGCGTTCACGACGACGTTCCCCGCCAACGCGTTCGGCAACGCCGTCAAGACGGCGGCCCGCGTCATCGCCAACGATGCGGGCGTCGCGGTCGTGCACCTCTCGCTCGGCAGCTTCGACACGCACGCGGGCCAGGCGGCGACCCAGGCGCGGCTCCTCGGCGAATTCGCGCAGGGCCTCGCCGCGCTCGAAGCCGCGCTGCGGGAACTGGGGCGCTGGGACCGCTCGCTCGTCGTGACCTACGCGGAGTTCGGCCGCCGCCCGAAGGAGAACCAGTCGCAGGGGACCGACCACGGCACCGCCAACGTCCATTTCGCCTGCGGCGGGCGCGTCGCCGGTGGCCTCTATGGAGCCATGCCCCGGCTCGAAGGCGTCGGCGAGGGCAACCTGCCCCACGCGATCGACTTCCGGCAGATCTATGCGACCGTGCTCGACGGATGGTGGAGCAGCGATTCGCGAAGCGTGCTCGGCGGACGGTTCGAGGCGGTGCCGTTCCTCAAACCGGCCGGATGATCGCGGGGCGGCCGGCCAGACGGCCGATCCCCGGCAGGACGAGGTTCGCCTACCCGTCCCGCCCGTCAGGCGGTGGCGCTCGCATCCCACGCCGCGAGGAACTCCCTCCAGTGCGGGGCACCGGCCGCCGCGATCCTCTCCCGCACGAGCGAGATCTCGGCGGCGTAGGCGCCCGCGGTCAGCTCGCCGCGCATCAGGCGGAAGCGCTGGTACAGCAGGTAGGTGTTGAGGACGTCCGTTTCGCAGTAGCGGCGCACGTCGTCGATCGCGCCGCGGGCGATCGCCGAGGCGACCTCGCTCCCGTCCATCCCGAGCTTGCCCGGGAACCCGCAGAGCTTCGCCATCGCGTCGAGCGGCGCGTTCGCCCGCGGCTGGAACTGCGCGAGCACGTCCATCAGGTCGATGTGCCGCGTGTGGTACCGGTTCAGGTAGTTGTTGAACCTGAACTCGCGGTCGTCGTCGCCCCAGTCCCAGTAGCGCGGTGCGGTCACGCCGTGGATCATCGCGCGGTGGTGCAGGACCGGCAGGTCGAAGCCTCCGCCGTTCCAGCTCACGAGTTGCGGCGTGAATTTCTCGATGCCCTCGAAGAAGCGCCGGATGAGGTCGGCCTCGGTTTCGCCGGGCTCGCCCACCGACCACACCCTGAGGTCGTCGCCGCGCCGCAGCGCACAGGCGATCGCGACGACCCTGTGCAGGTAGTGCGGAGGAAAGTCGCTGCCGGTCGCCGCGCGTCGCGCCTGCGCGAAGCCCTCGGCCACCTCCGCGTCGGGCAGATCCGCCGGAAGCGCGTTCAGCCTGCGGATGCCGTCGAGATCGGGGACCGTCTCCAGGTCGAAGACGAGGATCGGCGTCATCGGGTCGGGAACGTGAAGGGTGTCATCGCGCCAGGACGAAATCCGGCGTCATCGCGACGGGTGCGTCAGGCGAACACCCCGGTCGACAGGTAGCGGTCGCCGCGGTCGCAGACGATGAACGCGATGGTCGCGTTCTCGACCTCGCGCGCGATCCGGAGCGCGATGGCGCAGGCGCCTCCCGAACTCACGCCGGCGAAGATGCCTTCCTCGCGCGCGAGGCGGCGCACCGTCGTCTCGGCTTCCGCCTGGGTCACCGACTCGATCCGATCGACGCGCTTCGCGTCGAAGATCCCAGGCAGGTAGGCCGCCGGCCACTTGCGGATCCCGGGGATCGATGCGCCCTCCGCAGGCTGCGCGCCGACGACGACGATGCCCGGATGCTTCTCCTTGAGGTAGCGCGACACGCCCATGATCGTGCCGGTCGTGCCCATCGCCGACACGAAGTGGGTGATGCGCCCGCCGGTGTCCCGCCACAGCTCGGGGCCCGTGCCGAGGTAGTGGGCGAGCGGATTGTCGGGATTGGCGAACTGGTCGAGGATGATCCCGCGCCCCTCCGAGCGCATCCGCTCGGCGAGGTCGCGCGCGCCCTCCATGCCCTGCTCCTTCGTCACGAGGACGATCTCGGCACCGTAGGCGGTCATCGCCTGGCGCCGCTCGAGCGAGAGGTTGTCCGGCATGACGAGGATCATCCGGTAGCCGCGGGTCGCCGCGACCATCGCGAGCGCGATGCCGGTGTTGCCGGAGGTCGCCTCGATCAGCGTGTCGCCGGGCCGGATGTCGCCGCGCCTCTCGGCCTCCACGATCATCGACAGCGCCGGACGATCCTTCACCGAGCCTGCCGGATTGTGTCCCTCGAGCTTCGCCAGGACCGTGTTCGTGGTCGCGCCCGGCATCCGGGCGAGGCGGACGAGCGGCGTATTGCCAATCGCGGATGCGAGCGTCGGGTACATGGGCGAGCGCGGCGGCGGACGAAGGGAGTCTAGCATCGCGAATCCCGGGATCGCTCCGCCCGCCGCGCTGCGACCGCGGTCAACGCCGAGGCTTCTCGTCGGCGATGCGTCCCGATGCGACGACGGCCTCCTTGCCGCGCTTCGCCTCGACCTTCGCCGCGGACTTCGCCTCGCCCTTCGGGGCCGCCCTGGGCGCCGGGGCGGCGACCGTGAACTCGTGCCTCAGTTTCTCGACGAGCTTCGCGCGGAAGCCCTTGACCTCCTTCAGGTCGTCGACGGAATTGAACGGACCGTGCGTCGTGCGGTGCTCGACGATGGCCTGCGCCTTCGTCGGTCCGATGCCCGGTACGGCCACGAGTTCGTCGTGGGTGGCAGTGTTGAGGTTGACCGCCGCGGTGGCGGCGAACGGCACGGCGACGCCCAGCAGGGCAGCCGCGAAGGCGGACAGCGCGAGGATGCGGTTCATCGTGACACTCCCGGTCGTGGTGTGCGGCCAGTCCCGAGGCGGTGCGACGCGCGCTCGCCTCCCGGCCGTACGGGGCAGTGTCGGCGTCAGGCGCGCTCGCGCGCCATCATCCATTCGACGTAGCGCCGCACGCCCTCCGCGAGTTCGAGCGTCGGCTCGCGGTATCCCGCGGCGCGGAGCTTCGTCAGGTCCGCCTGCGTGTAGTTCTGGTACTTGCCCGCGAGCGCTTCGGGGAACGGGATGTACCCGATCGCGCCTTCGCGCTGGAGCGCCTCGACGCTCGAAGGCGCGCGGCCCTCGGCGGCGCGCACGGCGTTGATCACGGCCGCCGCGACGGCGTTGTAGGTCTCCGCACGGCCGCTGCCGACGTTGAACACCCCCGAGCGCTCGGGATGGTCGAGGAAGTCGAGGTTCACGCGCACGACGTCCTCCACCGAGACGAAGTCGCGACGCTGCTCGCCGTTCGCGATGCCGCCGGTGCCCTCGAACAGCTTCACGCGGCCTTCCGCGCGGTACTGGTGGAAGAAGTGCCAGACGACCGAGGCCATCCTTCCCTTGTGCCCCTCGTGCGGGCCGTAGACGTTGAAGTAGCGGAAGCCCGCGATCGGCGCGGTACGTTCCGGCAAGGCGCGCCGGACGAGATCGTCGAACAGCGCCTTCGAGTAGGCGTAGACGTTGAGCGGCGCCTCGTGCTCGCGCGCCTCGACGAAGGTCGTGCCGCTCCCGTAGACCGCGGCGCTCGACGCATAGAGGAACGGCACGTCGTCGTTCTGGCAGTGCTCGAGCAGCCGCGACGAGTAGCGGTGGTTGTTGCGCATCATGAACGCGCCGTCGCGCTCCATGGTGTCCGAACAGGCGCCCTGGTGCAGGATCGCCGCGAGTTCACCGTCGAAATCGCCGGCCTCGACCCGCTCGACGAACTCGTCGGCATCGAGGTAGTCGGCGAGATCGCAGCCGACGAGGTTCCGGAACTTGTCGCTGCCGTCGAGGCGATCGACCGCGAGGATGTCGCGTTCGCCGCGCGCGTTGAGCGCCCGGACCAGGTTGGCTCCGATGAATCCGGCGGCGCCGGTGACGACGATGTACATGTCGGTGCTCCTACAGGACGAGGTCGACCCGGCCGACCTCGGTCACGAGGACCCGCACGCGGGGCGCGAGCGCGCACAGGAGTTCGTAGCCCACGGTCGACGCCGCCGCGGCGACATCGTCGACCGGCAGGCCCTCGCCCCACAGCACGACGGGACTGCCGACGCGCGCCTCGGGCACCTCGGTCAGGTCGACCGTGATCAGGTCCATCGAGACGCGTCCGGCGATGCGCGCCTTCCGGCCGCAGACCAGCACCGGCGTCCCGTTGGGCGCGCCCCGCGGATAGCCGTCCCCGTAGCCGCACGCCACCACGCCGATGCGGTGCGCGCGCGATGCGGTGTATTGCGCGCCGTAGCCCACGCTGTCGTTCGCGCGCAGTTCCTGCACGGCGATGATCTCGGAGCGCAGCGTCATGACCGGACGGAGTCCCAGCATCTCGGCGGTATCGAACGGATGCGGCGTCGCGCCGTAGAGCATGATGCCCGGTCGCACGAAATCGCCGCCGATCTCGCCGTAGCGGAACACGCCGGCGGAGTTCGCGAGCGAACGCGGGTAGGGAAGCCCCGCGCACGCCGCATCGAAGATCGCGAGCGCCTCCGCGACCCCGTCGTCGTCCTCGGCGCGCGCGAAGTGCGTCATGAGCCTCAGTGCCGCCACCGAGGGCGCCCGGGCCAGGCGTTCGCACACGCGGGCGACGCGCTCGGGCGGGAAGCCCAGGCGGTTCATGCCGGTGTTGACCTTCACGAACACCTCGAGCGGCCGGGGCAGCACGGCCCGCTCGAGCATCGCCGCCTGCTCCTCGCTGTGCACCACAGTCGCGAGCCGGCGCTGCGACAGTTCGAGGAGTTCGCGCTCCTCGAAAAAGCCCTCGATCAGCAGGATGCGGCGCGTGTAGTGGTGCTCGCGCAGCGTGGACGCGGCGTCCAGTTCGACGAGCGCCAGCCCGTCGGCGTCGTCGAGCGCCGGGAGCACGCGCGTCAATCCGTGACCGTAGGCGTTCGCCTTGACGACCGCGAGGACCTTGGCGCCGGGCGCCGCGGCGCGCGCCCGCGCGAGGTTCGCGCGAAGCGCCGCCAGGTTGATCTGTGCGTGGAGCGGACGGGCCAAGATGGTCGGGAGGCTCGCGGGTCTCCGATCGGCTGCCCGGCCCGCGCCGGGAGCAGTACCGTTTGACGCGCCGCGTCATCTGCGCGGCGGAGGTTCGTGGTATAAACGCGCCGATCGCGCGTCCGGATCAGGTCGATCATACCAAACCACCCTACCGGAGCCGTGACGGCCTTCCGCAGCGGAAGGCCCGTTCGTGTTCGCGGCGGTCCCGCGCCCACGTCCCGACGCGGAGCCCGCTTGCAGAACACCTGTCCCGGCCGCCGTCCCGGGCCGCAACCCCGGCGGCCATCCGCCCGGCCCCCGACATCCGCTCCGGCGGTGCGGACGACCGCCCCCTTCCCGCCCATCGGAGGTCGGCCGTGAAGCGCGGGTTCTACACGATCATGGCGGCGCAGTTCTTCAGCTCGCTCGCCGACAACGCGCTCCTCGTCGCCGCGATCGCGTTCCTGCGCCAGATGAACGAGTCCGCGTGGATGACGCCGGCGCTCAAGCAGAGCTTCGTGGTGTCCTACGTCGTGCTCGCGCCGCTGGTCGGCGCCTTCGCCGATTCGATGCCCAAGGGCCGCGTGATGCTGATCACCAACGGCATCAAGATCGTTGGCTGCTCGCTCATGCTGCTCTCGGTGCATCCATTGCTGGCGTACGCGGTCGTGGGACTCGGCGCGGCGGCATACTCGCCCGCGAAGTACGGGATCCTGACCGAACTCCTGCCTCCCGAGCAGCTCGTCGTCGCCAACGGCTGGATCGAGGGCACCACCGTCGGCTCGATCATCCTCGGCGTGCTCCTCGGCGGCGCGCTCGTGAGCCCGCGCGTGTCCACCGCGCTGCTGGGCTTCGACCTGCCGATGATCGACACCGGCATCGACACGCCGCCCGAGGCCGCGATCGCCCTGATCATGAGCGCGTACGCGATCGCCGCGATCTTCAACTGGTACATCCCGGACACCGGCGTCGACCACCGGACGCCGAGCGGCAATCCGGTCGCGCTCGTCCGCGAGTTCGCGCACTGCGTGATGCTGCTTTGGCGCGACAAGCTCGGCCAGATCTCGCTCGCGACGACCACGCTGTTCTGGGGCGCCGGCGCCACCCTGCAGTTCATCGTGATCGACTGGGCCGCGCGCCACCTGGGCTTCAACCTCTCGCAGGCGTCCTACCTGCAGGGCGTGGTGGCGGTCGGCATTGCGGTCGGGGCGGTGCTCGCGGCGCGGCTCGTGACGCTCCGCGACTCGGTGCGCGTGCTGCCGATGGGCGTCGCGATGGGCTTCGTCGTCATCACGATGACGCTCGTCATGCAGCTTCCCGTGGCGATCGCGCTGATGATCGCGGTCGGCGCGCTCGCGGGATTCTTCGTCGTGCCGATGAACGCGCTTCTCCAGCACCGGGGCCACGTGCTGATGGGCGCCGGGCACTCGATCGCCGTGCAGAACTTCAACGAGAACATCGGGATCCTGGTCATGGTCGGCCTCTACGCCCTGATGGTGCGATCGGGCATGTCGGTCAACCTCGCCATCCTGTTGTTCGGGCTGTTCGTCAGTTCGACGATGATGCTCGTGATGCTGCTGCACCGGCACAACCAGCGCCAGGGCGACTCGCTGCACCTGATCGGCGCCGTGAAGCCCGGCGGCGGCCACGGCCACGGCCACTGACGGCGCCGGGCCGGTCGATTCGCCACACCGAACGGCTGGCCGAAGTCGGCGCCGAGCCATCGGTCGGCAGCGTCGGCGATACATGCGACCATGCCCTCGCCGAGAACATCATCGGCCAGTACAGCACCGAGGTCGTCCATCATCGCTGGCCGTGGCGCCGCTCGGAGGCCGTCGGATGCGCAACGTTGGAATGGGTCGACTGGTTCGACCATCGCCGTCTGCTCGAACCGATCGGCAACGTGCCGCCGGCCGAACTCGAGTCGGCGAACGATCGTCAGCAACGTGAGTTGGCCATGGCGGCCTGACTCCAACCCGGAGATCTCCTGAGAATCGGGGGTGGTTCGATCCGCGATTCCGTGAACCTCGACTTGTTCATCGGACTTCCCTCCGGCCCAGAACCCAGAAAAGCCAGCCTCCGCTGTCTACCGGGAGGGGGGCTTGCATGCCGGCTTACGACTCGGCGAGCCCAGCGACCCACTCCAGCAGATCCTGCATCCTCCATCGAACGGACCGCTCGGAGACGCGCAAGGGGCGGGGAAAGGAACCGTCGGACACCCGCTTGTAGATCGTTGACCGTGATAGGCCGACGAGACGGGCAACGTCCTTCAGCCGTACCAGTGCCTCCGGCGAGAACGTCCTGTCGCCGTGGGACGCCGCTCGTCGTTGTGGATGTGCGGCTGTGACGCCCGCAGCTCGCGGACGTTCCTTCGCGCCGGGTCCCGCCGCTGGCGCGCCGAGCGCGTCGGGCGCCAGTGACACGATTTGCGCCCGAAGCCTTGCAATCTCGGCTGCGGCTAGCGCACGCTCACCCACCAGCTCAGCCACGGTGCGCTGGCCGGCGTCAATTCGCAGGAGATCGAGGATGTCGATCGCGGCGGCGGGGCGTCCATCGCGTGTGTATCGGGTCACGGTGGCCTGCTTCGTCGCGTGGCGCCGGACGCCATTCTGCGGGCCGATCCACGCCTCCACTTTCCCACGCTCCAAACCTTTGTCGGCCCCCTCGATCCACTTCGCGCAGACCCCGAACAGCATCCTGGATGAGCATGTCCGAGCTGACGAGCGACCCATGTCGGACTGGCGCCCGCCATGGGACGCATTGTGGCAAAGGCATGTCGTGTCTGCTTCGGTGGGCGATGTCGAAGTCCGGGTCGCTCGATGGAAGCCTCAAAGTAGCGCCGCTGAACCAGCGCGGCGCCCGGCGGCCGCGGGACACCCGAAGCGCCCTCGCGCGAGGGATCGCAGCACATCGCGCCGGGCCCGGGACGCGCGCGGATCCCGCTCAACCGGGCGGCGTTCGCCGCAGGTACGGGGGGCGGGTCGCGGGTCGCTCGGCCGCGTGCGGCCTTCCCCGTGCGGGAAGGCCGCGGATGCCGCGGCCGGGACCTCCGATCCGACGCGGGTCGTACCGGCTTACCGCCAGCCGACCCGGTCGACGATCTTCTGCGCGGCGGGGATGTTCTTCGCGACCGTCGCGATCGACAGGTCGTCGGCCTTGAACGGCCCCATCGCCTCGAGCGCGGAATTCTTCACCTGCACGCTCTTCACCGCCGGCCACTCGTTGTTGCCGTCGGCGAAGTAGCGCTGGGCGTCGTCGCTCGCCAGATACTCGAGGAACTTGACCGCCGCGGCGCGGTGCGGCGCGTTCTTCAGCACGCCGGCGCCGGAGACGTTCACGTGCGTGCCCCAGGTGGACTGGTTCGGGAACACGATCCCGACCCGCTCCACGAGCGCCTTGTCCTCGGGCTTGCCCGAGCGCGCGAGGCGCGCCCAGTAGTAGGAGTTCACGAGCGCGAGCTCGCACTCGCCTGCCGCCACGGCCTTGATCTGGTCGGTGTCGCCGCCCTTCGGGTCGCGCGCGAGGTTGGCCTTGACGCCGCTCGCCCAGGCCTCGGCTTTCGCCTCCCCGAGGTGATCGATCATCGCGCCCATCAGCGACAGGTTGTAGACGTGCGCGCTCGAGCGGGTGCAGAGCTTGCCGCGCCAGCGCGGCTGCGCGAGGTCCTCGTAGGTCGCGACGTCGGCGGGCTTGACGCGCGCCTTGTCGTACGCGATCACGCGCGCGCGCAGCGAGAAGCCGAACCACTGACCGCCCGGCTCGCGGAAGCTCGCCGGAATGCGCGCGTCGAGCACCGCCGACTTGACCGGCTGGAACAGGCCGAGCTGCTCGGCGCGCCACAGCCGCCCGGCGTCCACCGTGATCTGCACGTCAGCCGGGCTCTTCGCGCCCTCGTTGCGGATGCGCTCGATGATCGCGTCGTCGGACGCTTCGATGCGATTGATCTTTATTCCGGTCTGCTTGGTGAAATTGCCGTACAGCGCCTCGTCGGTCTGGTAGTGCCGCGACGAATAGATGTTCAGGACGTTCTCGTCCGCGAGCGCGGGCGCGATCAGGACCGCGAGGATCCCTGCGGCGGCAAGGGGCT
>DAOMBL010000036.1:0-14265 GCA_035427325.1 Casimicrobiaceae bacterium | reverse complement strand
GCTGATCATGCTCGGTGGGGCGATCGTGGTGTTCGACAGCCTCCGACTGGGGGCGAAGTGGGGGAGCGACGGCCCTCAATCCGGCTATTTCCCGTTCCTGGTCGGAGTGGCGCTGCTCCTCGCCAGCGCGTGGATCGCGGGCTCCGTCCTGTTGCGGTGGCGCAAGCTCGCCGGCAGCGTGTTCGTCTCGTGGGACGCGCTGAAGCCGGTCCTGAAGATGCTCGTGCCGACCGTCGCCTACGTGGTCGTCATCCGGCTGCTCGGCCTGTACGTGGCCTCCGCGATCTTCATCGGCTTCTTCATGATCTGGCAGGGCAAGTACCGGATCGCCACCGCGCTCGGCGTCGCGATCGGCGTTCCGGTGCTGCTGTTCCTGCTGTTCGAGGTGTGGTTCCTCGTGCCGTTGCCGAAGGGCCCGGTCGAGGGTCTGCTCGGCTACTGACCACTGACGCGACATGAGGCGCGACCGGCCGCCGATGGGCCGCACGATCCCGGCATTCGGCGGCCGACGGATGTCGTCGCCGCGAGGCGGCGACCGGAGCGTGCAGCGGGCACGCCAGCGCCGGGCGCGTCCCGGTCGCCCCACCACCGCTTGAGGCGAAGCCCTTGGAAGACATCGGCAACCTGCTGCACGGCTTCTCGGTCGCCCTGACCTGGCAGAACCTGCTGTTCATGCTGGTCGGCATCCTGCTGGGCGTGCTGATCGGCGTGCTGCCGGGGCTCGGCGGCGCGAACGGAGTCGCGATCCTGCTCCCGCTCACGTTCTCCATGTCGCCGACCTCCGCGATCATCATGCTCTCCTGCATCTACTGGGGCGCGTTGTTCGGCGGGGCGATCACCTCGATCCTGTTCAACATCCCCGGCGAGCCCTGGTCGGTCGCGACGACCTTCGACGGCTACCCGATGGCGCAGCAGGGCCGCGCCGGCGAGGCGATGACCGCGGCGTTCACCTCGTCGTTCGTCGGCGCCTTCATCGCGGTGATGGTGATCACCTTCCTCGCGCCGCTGGTCGCCAGGTTCGCGTTGAAGTTCGGGCCGGCCGAGTACTTCTCGGTCCAGTTCCTGACCTTCTGCAGCTTCATCGGCATGAGCCGCGAGCCTGCGGCGAAGACGATCGCCGCGATGATGCTCGGGTTCGCGCTCGCGGCGGTGGGCCTCGACACGGTGACCGGCCAGCTCCGCATGACCTTCGGCCACACGGAGCTGCTGCAGGGCTTCGACTTCCTCATCGCGGTCATCGGCCTGTTCGGGCTGGGCGAGATCCTGCTCACGATGGAGGAGGGCCTCGCGTTCAAGGGCGCGAAGGGCCGCATCAGCCTGGGCGTCGTGCTCGAGACCTGGAGGAAGCTGCCGCGCTACTGGATGACGTCGCTGCGCAGCTGCCTGATCGGCTGCTGGATGGGCATCACGCCCGGCGGCGCGACGCCGGCGTCGTTCATGAGCTACGGCATGGCCCGGCGCATGTCGAAGGACAAGGAAAGCTTCGGCAAGGGCAACGTCGAAGGCGTGGTCGCGCCGGAGACCGCCGCGCACGCCGCCGGCACCAGCGCGCTCCTGCCGATGCTGACGCTCGGCATCCCGGGCTCGCCCACGGCGGCGGTGCTCCTGGGCGGCCTGCTGATCTGGGGCCTTCAGCCCGGGCCGCTCCTCTTCGTCGAGAAGAAGGAGTTCGTCTGGGGCCTGATCGCGAGCATGTATCTCGGCAACATCGTCGGCCTCCTGATCGTGCTGACCACCGTGCCCTGGTGGGCGGCGATCCTCCGCATCCCGTTCTCGATCATCGCTCCGGTCATCGTGGTCATCTGCGCGGTCGGCGCGTACACGGTCCACAACAACATGTTCGACGTGTACATGATGATCGTGTTCGGGGTCGTCGGCTACTTCTTCAAGAAGCTGCGCTATCCGCTCGCGCCCCTGGTGCTCGCGCTGGTGCTGGGCGACATGGCGGAGACCGCGTTCCGCCAGGCGATGCTGCTGTCGGGCGGCAGCGTCGCCATCTTCTGGTCGAACGGCCTGGTCGGCTCGATCATGACGCTCGCGCTCGTGCTGCTGTTCTGGCCGCTGGTGTCGGGGGGGCTCGACGCGTGGCGAGGGCGCCTGCGCGCTGCCGAGGACGCGGCCACCTGATCGTCCGGAGCGCACGGAAACCGCGATGACGCGTTCCTCGATCGTCGACACCACGCTCATCGGCGCCCGGCGCGACCGGCGAGGACAGCCGAAGGGCCGCGTCGTCGATCCGGTTGCGCTGGACGAGGTGCGCGCGCTCCTCGGCGATGCTCCGCGGCGCGCCGACCTGCTGATCGAGTTCCTGCACAGGATCCAGGACGCGCACGGCTGCCTCTCCGCCGCGCACCTCGTCGCGCTCGCGCAGGAGTTGAAGCTCGCGCCGACCGAAGTCTACGAGGTCGCGACGTTCTACCACCACTTCGACGTCGTGAAGGAAGGCGACGCGCGCCCTCCCCGGATCACCGTGCGCGTGTGCGAAACGCTCTCCTGCGCCATGGCTGGCGCCGAGGCGCTGCATGCGGCGGTCGAGCGGCTGGGCCTCGAGGACGTGCGGGTCCTGAGCGCGCCGTGCGTCGGACGCTGCGAGCGCGCGCCGGTCGCCATCGTCGGCCGCAACCCGATCCCCGCGGCGACGGCGGACAAGGTGGCGGCGGCCGTGCGCGGCGGCGAACTCGAAGCGAGGGTCCCGGCGGCGATCGGTTACGACGCGTACCGTGCCGCGGGCGGCTACCGCACGCTCGTCGAATGCGTGGGCGGCGCCCGCACGCAGGAATCGGTGATCGCCGAACTCGACGACTCCGCGCTGCGCGGCCTGGGCGGCGCCGGATTCCCGGCGGGGCGAAAGTGGAAGATCGTGCGCGGGGAGCCCGCGCCGCGGATGATGGCGGTCAACATCGACGAGGGCGAGCCGGGCACGTTCAAGGACCGCACCCACCTCGAGCGCGATCCGCACCGTTTCCTCGAGGGCCTGCTGATCGCCGCGTGGGCGGTCGGCGTCGAGGCGGTCTACGTCTACCAGCGCGACGAGTACGCGGACTGCCGCATCCTGCTCGAGCGCGAGCTGGCGGCGCTCCAGCGCGATCCGCCCTGCGCGCTGCCTCCGATCCACCTGCGGCGCGGCGCGGGTGCGTACATCTGCGGGGAGGAGTCCGCGATGATCGAGTCGATCGAGGGCAAGCGCGGCATGCCGCGGCTGCGCCCGCCCTACGTCGCGCAGGTCGGGCTGTTCGGGCGCCCGACGCTCGAGCACAACATGGAGACGCTCTGGTGGGTGCGCGAGATCCTCGAGAAGGGCGGCGCCTGGTTCGCGTCGTACGGCCGGCGCGGCCGCAAGGGCCTGCGCTCGTTCTCCGTGTCGGGCCGCGTGAGGAAGCCCGGCGTGCACGTCGCGCCCGCGGGCATCACGGTGCGCGAGCTGATCGACGAGTACTGCGGCGGCATGGCGGAGGGCCACGAGTTCTACGCGTACCTGCCCGGCGGCGCGTCGGGCGGCATCCTGCCCGCGTCGATGGGCGACATCCCGCTCGACTTCGACACGCTGCAGCCCTACGGCTGCTTCATCGGCTCGGCCGCGGTGATCGTCCTGTCGCGGCAGGACCGTGCCCGCGACGCGGCGCTGAACCTGATGCGCTTCTTCGCCGACGAGTCCTGCGGCCAGTGCACGCCCTGCCGCGTCGGCACCGAGAAGGCGGTGATGCTGATGGAGCGCAAGCGCTGGGACACCGCGCTGCTCGGCGAGCTCTCGCAGGCGATGGCCGACGCGTCGATCTGCGGGCTCGGGCAGGCCGCGCCCAACCCTCTCGCCTGCGTGGTCAAGTACTTCCCGCACGAGCTGGAGGCGTAGACTCTCCCGCATGAACGCCCCGCACGAAGCGCTGCTCGCGCAGGAGACGGTCACGTTCAGGCTGAACGGGGCCGAGGTCGGCGCGGCGCCGGGCGAGACGATCCTCGAGGTCGCCGACCGGCTCGGCGTCGAGATCCCGCGCCTCTGCTACAAGAAGGGCCTGCGGCCGGACGGCAACTGCCGCTCGTGCATGGTCGAGATCAAGGGCGAGCGCGTGCTCGCCCCCTCGTGCTGCCGCGCGCCCACCGCCGGCATGGAGGTGACGAGCGACAGTCCGCGCGCGAAGCACGCGCAGAAGCTCGTCGTCGAGCTCCTCGCCTCCGACGTACCCGACCGCGTCTACAAGCCCGAGTCGGAGCTCGCGCACTGGAGGCGCAAGCTCGGCATCGGCACGGGGCGCTTCCCCGCGCGCGAGCAGCCGAAGGCGGACCTCTCGCACCCGGCGATGGCGGTCAACCTCGACGCCTGCATCCAGTGCACGCGCTGCGTGCGCGCGTGCCGCGAGGCGCAGGTGAACGACGTCATCGGCTACGCGCACCGCGGCCACCATTCGGCGATCGTGTTCGACCTCGACGACCCGATGGGCGAGTCGTCGTGCGTCGGATGCGGTGAATGCGTGCAGGCGTGCCCGACCGGCGCGCTCGCGCCCGCGCACGACGCCTACCTCGCCAGGGTCGACCGGAAGGTCGCCTCGGTTTGCCCGTACTGCGGCGTCGGTTGCCAGATCACCTACCACGTCGCCGGCAACGCGATCGTGCGCGTCGAAGGCCGCGACGGCCCGGCCAACCGCGAGCGCCTGTGCGTGAAGGGCCGCTTCGGCTTCGATTACGTCGCGCATCCGCAGCGGCTCGCGAAGCCGCTGATCCGGCGCGAGGGCGTCGCGAAGGATCCGCACGGCGGTCTCGATCCCGCGAATCCGCTGGCGGCGTTCCGCGAGGCGACCTGGGAGGAGGCGATGGCGCGCGCGAGCGGCGCGCTCGCACGCATCCGCGACACGCGGGGGCCGCGCGCGCTCGCCGGCTTCGGATCGGCCAAGGGCAGCAACGAGGAAGCCTACCTGTTCCAGAAGCTCGTGCGCACCGGCTTCGGCAGCAACAACGTCGACCATTGCACGCGCCTGTGCCACGCGTCGAGCGTCGCGGCGCTGCTCGAAGGGATCGGCTCGGGCGCGGTGTCGAACCCGGTGATGGACGTGCTGAAGGCCGACGTGGTGCTGCTGATCGGCTCGAATCCGATCGTCAACCATCCGGTCGCGGCGACCTGGCTCAAGAACGCGGTCAAGAACGGCACGCGCCTCATCCTCGCCGATCCGCGCCGCTCGGAACTCGCGCGCCACGCGTGGCGCTATCTTCCGTTCAAGCCGGCCACTGACGTCGCGCTGCTGAACGCGATGATGCACGTGATCGTCGACGAGGGCCTCGTCGACCGCGCGTTCGTCGAGGCGCGCACGAGCGGCTTCGAGGAGATCGCGAAGAACGTCGCGGCATTCAGCCCCGAGGCGATGGAGGGCGTGTGCGGAATCCCCGCCGCGACGATCCGCGAAGTCGCGCGCGCCTTCGCGACGTCGAAGGGCTCGATGATCCTCTGGGGCATGGGCGTCTCGCAGCACACCCACGGCACCGACAACGCGCGCTGCCTGATCGCGCTGTCGATGATCACCGGGCAGGTCGGCAGGCCCGGGTCGGGCCTGCATCCGCTGCGCGGCCAGAACAACGTGCAGGGCGCGTCCGACGCGGGACTGATTCCGATGGTGTTCCCGGATTACCAGCGCGTCGACAACCCGGGCCTGCGCGAGCAGTTCCAGAAGCTCTGGGGCGCCGACCTGGACGCGAAGCCGGGACTCACCGTCGTCGAGATCATCCACGCGATCGACGCGGGCGAGATCCGCGGCATGTACATCATGGGGGAGAACCCCGCGATGTCCGACCCCGACGCGGCCCACGCGCGCGAAGCGCTCGCGAAGCTCGAGACGCTCGTCGTGCAGGACATCTTCCTCACCGAGACCTGCTACCTCGCCGACGTGGTCCTGCCGGCGTCCGCGTTCCCGGAGAAGACCGGCACGTTCACCAACACCGACCGCACGGTGCAGCTCGGACGCCAGGCGCTCGACCCGCCCGGCGAGGCGCGGCAGGATCTCGCGATCATCGTCGACATGGCGAGGCGGCTCGGCCTCGACTGGCGCTACGAGCATCCGCGCGACGTGTTCGCCGAGATGCGCCGGGCGATGCCCTCGATCGCAGGCATCACCTGGGAGCGGCTCGAACGCGACGGATCGGTCACCTACCCCTGCGAGCACGAAGGCGATCCGGGCGAGCCGATCGTGTTCGTCGAGCGCTTTCCGACCGCGAGCGGCCGCGCGAAGCTCGTTCCCGCGCAACTCGTCCGCCCCGCCGAAGTCCCCGACCGCGAGTTCCCCTGGGTGCTGATCACCGGGCGCATGCTCGAGCACTGGCACACCGGCAGCATGACCCGTCGAGCGCCGGTGCTCGACGCCATCGAGCCGGCGCCGGTCGCGTCGGTGCATCCCGACGATCTCGCCGCGATGGGTGTCGCGCCCGGCGGCACGATCACCGTCTCGACACGGCGGGGCACGGTCAGCCTGTTCGCGCGCGCCGACGCCGGCATGCCGCGCCACACGATCTTCCTGCCGTTCTGCTACTACGAGGCCGCGGCGAACCTGCTCACCAATCCGGCGCTCGATCCGTTCGGCAAGATCCCCGAGGTCAAGTACTGCGCCGTGCGCGTGAGCCCGGGCGGAGTGCCCGTCGAGCGGCTCGGCTACGCGGCGGGCACGCCCGCTCGACGGACTACGCGAGCGCCTTGACCCACATCCACGCGCCGAGCACGAACAGCATCAACGCGAAGGCGCGCTTCAGGCGCGCGACCGGCCAGGCGTGCGCCACCTTCGCGCCGACGGGCGCGAGCATCATCGTCGCCGCGGCGATGCAGAGCAGCGCGGGCAGGTTGACGTAGCCGATCGAGTGCGCGGGCAGCCCTTCGTGCCGCCAACCCGCGATCACGTAGCCGATCGTCGCGGCAACGGCGACCGGCCAGCCGATCGCGGCCGACGTGGCGACCGCGGTGTGCACCCTCACGTTGCATCGGGTCATGAACGGCACCGCGAGGAACGCGCCGCCGGTGCCGACCATCCCCGCGACGAGTCCGATCAGCGAGCCCATCGCGAACATCGCGATCTGCCCGGGCAGCTCGCGCGTCGGGTGCGGCTGCGCGTTGCGCAGCATCTGGGCCGCGGTGAGCCAGGTGAAGCTGCCGAAGCAGGCCGCCATCACGCGCATCGGCAGCGCGCTCGCGACCTGCGCGCCCACGAGCGACCCGATGACGAGGCCGGGCGCCATCGCCCACACGACCGGCCAGGCGACCGCGCCGCGCTTGTGGTGCGCGCGCGCCGACGCGAACGCGGTGAAACAGATCGTCGCCGCCGACGTGCCGATCGCGAGCGGCATCAGGTGCGAGGAGTCCACCCCCTGGCGCGCGAACACCTCGACCAGCACCGGGACGATCGTGAATCCTCCGCCGATGCCGAGCAGGCCGGCGAGGAAGCCGACGAACGCGCCGAGCGCGAGGAAGACCGGGACCAGCGCGAGATTCACGACCGGAGTTCGACGGCCGATGCGCCAGCGGTGCCGCGCGCGCCGCGACGTATCGGCGATGCGCCGCCGTTCACGCCCGCTTCGTCCTCGTCCGCGGCTTCGCGAGGTCGACCGCCGCGCGCCACTCGGCCGCGGTGACCGGCGTGATCGACAGCCGGTTGCCGCGCTGGAGCGTCACCATCCCGGCGAGCGCCTTCGCCGCGCGCATCTCCGCGATCGGCACGAGGCGCGTCTTCTCGACGAAGGTCACGTCGACGCAGAACCAGCGCGGCGCCTCGCGCGTCGCCTTGGCGTCGTAGTAGTCGCTCCGCGGATCGAACTGCGTCTCGTCGGAATGCGCGCGCGACGACACGCGCACGATCCCCGCGATGCCCGGCTCGGGGCAGCTCGAGTGGTAGAAGAACGCGAGGTCGCCGACCGCCATCGCGTCGCGCATGAAGTTGCGCGCCGTGTAGTTGCGCACGCCGGTCCACGGCGAGGTCTTCCCCGGGAGCGCCGCGAGATCGTCGATCGACATCTCGTCGGGCTCGGATTTCATCAACCAGTACGACATGTCGCCTGCGCGGAGATCGGAAGGGCTCGAGAAGCGGGGAATCGCGCCGGAGTTCGCGGATGGCCCGTTGCCGCCGCCGAAAACGCGCGGGCGGCGCACCGGACGCCGCCCGCATTCAAGGGTCCCCGCATGTGCCGTCCGGCCCTGTCCTGAACCGGAGTTCAGGGTGGCCGCCTGCCGGAGCCATCAGGCGCTTCCGCGTGGGAGCGCACACCGGCTCGCGATGGGCACGGCAGCCTCGCCAAGTGGCATTGGTTCAAGGAACGTGAGGCCGGGTGTCGAACACCGCAGGGGATGGAACGGTGGCGAACGCGCGACGCGCGTCCGCCGCTACAGAAGCCTGTCCTGCCCCGCCATCAGCTGGTCGATGGCGGTCTGCATCGCACGAATTCTACGCTCCGCGCGGGGGTCGTCAATCGGCGCGGAAGCCGGTGCAGGCTGCGGATCGGCGCGCGCCCGCAGGAGTTCGTTCGCGAGATTCAGCGCCGCCATCACCGCGATGCGGTCGACGGCCGCGACCTTGCCCGCGTCGCGGATCTCGCGCATCCGGGCATCGAGCAGCGCGACGGCGCGCATGAGTTCCGCGCGCTCGGACTCCCGGCACGCGACCTTGTAGTCGCGCCCGAGGATCGAGACGTCGAGCTGCAGCGGCTTCTCGGCCGCGCCCCCCTTCGCGCTCATTCGGCGGGCATCTTCGCGAGGAGCGAGTCGAGACGGCCCGCGGCGGCGCGCATGCGCTCCTCGAGGACGCGCTCGTGCGCCTGGGCCTGCGCGAGCTTCGCGCGCAGATCCTCGTTCGCCGCGCGCAGCGCCCGCGTATGCGCGATCAGCACGGCGAGTTTCCGCTCGAGTTCGGACAGGTCGGCGTCCATCGGGTTATGGTGCGGTCAACCGCCCGCGCGCGTCAACCCGGCCGGCCGGGCGGCGTCCGGGGGCTCGCCGGTGGCGAGCGGCAGGTACCGGATCTCGAGGACCTCGACCTCCTCGACGCCGGCGGGCGTCCGGAACGCGACGGTGTCGCCTTCGCGAGCTTTCGTCAGCGCGCGGGCGATCGGCGAGATCCACGAGACGTAGCCGCGCGCCGTGTCGGTCTCGTCGATGCCCACGATGCTGATCGTGCGCCGCGCGCCATCGCGCGTCGCGTAGGCCACGGTCGCGCCGAAGAACACCTGATCGACGCCGTCGCGCGCGCGCGCCTCCGGATCGACGACCTCCGCCGCGTCGAGACGCTTCACGAGGAAGCGGATGCGGCGCTCGATCTCCCGCAGCCGCCGCTTGCCGTACTGGTAGTCCGCATTCTCCGAGCGGTCGCCGTTCGACGCCGCCCAGGCGACGGTCGCGACGAGTTCCGGCCGATCGACCGCAACGAGCCGGTCGAGCTCCGATTTGAGCCGCGCGAAGCCGCCGGGCGTCATGTAGTTGCGCGAACCGGCCGGCAGTGGCGGCGCGGCCTCGATCTCGTCGTCGTCCGCATCGTCCGGCGCGTCGTTCTCGCGCGTGAAGGCCTTGTTCATCGCGGGCGCGTGATCTCGCTGGCGCGCCCGATTCTACCCCCGTGGGTCCGGGCTCCAGCCCGGCCCACCGCAGAGGGGTTGTGGGTCGGCCTTCAGGCCGACGCATTTCTTCCGCATGGCCACGGACCCCGTCGGGCTGAAGCCCGACCCACCGCGGACCGCTGCATCCCGCCGGACTTGAAGCCCGACCCACGGGCCTAGCGCGCGGCCTTCGCGACGGCCGCGCACAACTGCGCGACCCCATCGACGAACCGGGGGCCCGGACGGTGCAGGAGATCGGCGTCGACGACCGCGAGGCCGTCGTCGCGCGCCGCCGGCAGCCCCGGCCAGCGCCGCCACTGGTCGAGCCAGCCCGGCCGCACCGCGCCCGAGGCGCCGGTGACGATCAGCGCGGGGCGCTGCGCGAGCACCTCCTCGACGTTGACGACCGGCGCCGGCACATCGAGCGTGGCGAACACGTTGACTCCTCCGCACAGCGCGATCGCCTGGGTGATCGTGTGATCGCCGCCGATCGTGTAGAGCGGCGCCTCGGAGAGTTGGTAGAACACGCGCACCGGCGCGCCCTTCCACGCCCTCGCGCGCAGCGCGTCGACGCGCTCCCGGAACGTTCGCGCCGCGCGCCCGGCCGCCGCGGAGGTGCCCGCCAGCGCGCCGATGCGCTCGATGTCGTCGGCGATCGCGCCGATGGTGCGCGGCGCAGACATGAACACAGCGATGCCGCGGCGCCGCAGCGCCTCGACCTGGCCCGGGGCCGCCCAGGGCCAGGCGACGACGAGATCGGGCCCGAGCGCGACGATGCGCTCGAGGTCCAGCGCGTTCGAGTCGCCGATCACCGGCAGAGCGCGGGCTTCGGGCGGCGCATCGGTGTGCGCGCCCACGCCGACGAGCTTCGACGCGGCGCCGGCGGAGGCCACCAGCTCCGCCGCGTGAGGCGCGAGAGTGACGATGCGTCGGGCGGAGTGCGCGAGTTCGACGACCGTTCCCGCGTCGTCCGCGACGCGCACCGCCTGCGCGGGCACCGCGACCAGTGACGAGAGGACGAACGCGGACAGGATGCACCGGACACGCTCCGCGCCTCCCTTCGTCCGGCCGCGCGGGACGCAGGCTTCCTCCTGCGAAGCACATGCGAACGCGCCGGACGCCGCCGACAGCATCACATCGCCCACCGAACGCCGC
Source organism: Casimicrobiaceae bacterium (assembly GCA_035427325.1). Classification (GTDB taxonomy): domain Bacteria; phylum Pseudomonadota; class Gammaproteobacteria; order Burkholderiales; family Casimicrobiaceae; genus VBCG01. Next base: position 3,561 of record DAOMBL010000036.1, on the reverse strand, counting down.
CGAAGACCTGCGCGCCGCCGGTCGCGTAGCCGGCCGCGACCTCGTAGTCGCGGTCGAACACGTTGTCCGCGCGCACGAACAACGTGACGCCGTGGCCGGGCGTCCACTCCGCCACGAGGTTCACGACCGCGTAGCCAGCCATCTCGCGCGTGTTCGCCGCGTCGTCGTAGCGCTTCGACGCCGCGACCAGCTCGACGCCGAGCGTCGTCGGGCCGGCGCGCTGGAGCACGGAGAGCGCGCCGTAGGTCCGCGCGCGTCTGGGCAGCAGGTTGCCGGTCGCGTCGTCGGTCGGATTCTGCAGGTTGATCGACCCGCGCACCGTCGTGTCGCGCCACGCGAGGTCGCCGGCCAGCGTCACGCCTTCGAGCGTGGCGCGCGAGACGTTCTGGGGCGCACAGGCGTAGTTCGCGTCGCAGACGAACACGATCAGGTCCGACACGCGATTGTGCCAGCCGGTCGCGCTCGCGCCGACGCGCGCGTCGCCGATCGAGCCGTTCCACGCGAGCGAGCCCTCGAAGTTGCGCGCGGTCTCCGGCTCGAGGTCCGGGTTCGAGTAGCCGGGGAAGTAGAGATCGTTGAAGGTCGGGACCTTGAACGCCGTTCCCCCGCTCGCCGAGAGCCGCCACCCGGGCGCGAAGCGCCAGCCGATCGCCAGCGTTCCGGTCGTGTGGCTGCCGAACTGCGTCGAATGGTCGTAGCGCAGGTTTCCCTGCAACGCCCAGGGCCCCGACACCAGCCGGTAGACGCCGAACGCCGAGTCGGTGTCGCGCGCGGTCACCGGGAATCCGACGTCCTCGTCGACGCGTTCCTCGCGCCGCTCGTAGCCGAGCGAGAGGTCGCCGGCGGGCAGCGAGAGGTCGTTCTGCCAGGTGAGCTGCGTGTTCTCGGTGCGGAACGGCGACGACCCGAACGCCGTCGTCGTCGTCGAGTCGTCGGTGCTCCGGCCGACGACGAGCGACGAGCGCCAGTTCGCCGCGAGGCGGTTGCGCGAGTCGACCTGCCACGCCTCGACGACGGTCACCGTGCGGTCGTCGAAGGCGTCGCCCGCGTCGAACTGCGCGTTCAGCCGGTTGCGGAAGTAGCGTGCGCCGAGCGACTGTTCCTTCGCCCAGTCGAGGCCGATCGACGCGCTGACGTTCTCGGCGCGGTAGCCGTCGCGGTCGGGGTCGTACGACCAGTTCGCCGTGTCGACGATCGCGTTGAATCCGTCCGAGCGCTGCGCGCCCGCCTGCACCGAATAGCGCAGCGGACCCGCGGAGCCGGACACGCCCGCGCTTCCCTTCGCCGTCGCGTGCGTTCCAACTCCCGCGCTGGCGTTCGCAGCGAGCGTGTCGCCGGCACGACGCGTGAACACCTGGATCACGCCGCCGATCGCGTCCGCGCCGTAGAGCGCGGAGGCCGGCCCGCGCAGGATCTCGATGCGCTCGATCTGGTCGAGCGGAATCGCTTCGAGCGACGCGGCGCCGGCGGTGGAGGATTCGAGCCGGATGCCGTCGAGCAGCACGACGGTCTGCCCCCGGTTCGCGCCGCGTATGAACACACCGGACGTCGAAGCCGGGCCGCCGTTCTGCACGATCTCGATCCCGTGGTGGCGCGAGAGCAGCTTCGCGAGGCCGTCCGCGCCGCTCCGCGCGATCTCGTCGCGATCGATCACCGTGAGATCGGCGAGCAGGTCCTCGATCGACTGCGGCCCGCGCGCGGCGGTCACGACGACCGGGTCGAAGGAGGCCGCCTTCGGTGCGGACGGCTGCGCGTGCGCCATCGGCGCGACGAGTCCTGCGATGAATACGAGTGTGCAGCGGCGGTGCGCGCGCCCGGGCGCCCCGGTGCTCCCATCGAATCGAGACATGACGATCTTCCGCGTGTGGGCGAGCATCCCCGCTCGTCCGTGGTCGGACGCGTGCGCACGCGCGCACGGTCACAGGCCGGTCTCCGGGCTCGCCATGCGGGCCGCCCGCCTTCCCGCCGCGATGGCGCGGCAGTGGCGATGTGGACGGCCCTCGAGGGCTTACCGTTGCGGGGGCAGCCGCGGGATCCGCGCCGGCGCGAGGGCCGGCGGCGTCACCGCGTTCCCGTTTCACCCGCCGCGGAGACTTCCGCGGCGGACACCTGCGGCACCGATTCTATCGCAGGGAGGGCCGGGCCCGGCGTCGAACGCGGGCACGGGTTCGACCCCGCGGAACCCCCTGCTATACTCGCCGGCCCCTCCGCTTCCCGCGGCACCCCCCGGCTACCCCCGGTCCCGGCGCCGCAGCGACGTGACCCGCAAGCTGTACATCCGCACCTTCGGGTGCCAGATGAACGAGTACGATTCGGACCGCATGGCCGACGTGCTCGCGCAGAGCGACGGCCTCGCGCCGACCGATCGCCCCGAGGACGCCGACGTCATCCTGTTCAACACCTGCTCGGTGCGCGAGAAGGCGGCCGAGCGCGTGTTCCACGACCTCGGGCGCGTCCGCGCATTGAAGGAAGCGCGGCCGGAACTCATCATCGGGGTCGGTGGCTGCGTCGCCTCGCAGGAAGGGGGCGCGATCGTGAAGCGCGCGCCGTTCGTCGACGTCGTGTTCGGGCCGCAGACGCTGCACCGCCTGCCCTCGCTGATCCGCGCGCGGCGCGCGACCGGCCGCCCGCAGGTCGACACGAGCTTCCCCGAGATCGAGAAGTTCGACCACCTGCCGCCGCCGCGCGTGGAGGGCGCCGCGGCGTTCGTCTCCGTCATGGAGGGCTGCAGCAAGTACTGCTCGTTCTGCGTCGTGCCCTACACGCGCGGCGATGAGGTGAGTCGTCCGCTGCCCGACGTGCTGACCGAGGTCGCGGACCTGGCGATGCAGGGCGTGAAGGAGATCACGCTGCTCGGCCAGAACGTGAACGCCTGGCGCGGCACGATCGACGAGTCGGGCGCGATCGCGGACTTCGCCTCGCTCCTCGAGCACGTCGCCGAGATGCCGGGCATCGAGCGCATCCGCTACACGACCTCGCATCCGAAGGAGATGACGCAGCGTCTCGTCGACGCCCACCGCGACCTGCCGCAGCTCGCGTCGCAGCTCCACCTGCCGGTGCAGTCGGGCTCCGATCGCGTGCTGGCCGCGATGAAGCGCGGCTACACCGCACTCGAATACAAGGCGATCGTTCGCCGCCTGCGCGCGGCACGCCCCGGAATCTCGCTCTCGTCGGACTTCATCGTCGGCTTTCCCGGCGAGACCGACGACGACTTCGGACGCACGATGCGGCTCATCGACGAGGTGCGCTTCGACGGCGCGTTCTCGTTCCTCTATTCGCCGCGCCCCGGCACGCCGGCGGCGGAACTTCCCGATCCGGTGCCGCGCGAAGTCGCGCAGGCGCGCCTCGAGCGCCTGCAGGCGGCGATCGACGCGCAGTACCGCGAGGCGTCGGAGGCGATGGTCGGCACGCGCCAGCGCGCGCTCGTCACCGGCCCCGCGGCGCGCGATCCGCGCGAGTTCGCCGCGCGCACCGACAACAACCGGGTCGTCAATTTCGCGGGCGACCCGTCGCTCGTCGACACCTACGTCGATCTCGTCGTCACCGGCGCGCTGTCGCACT
>DAOMBL010000035.1:0-14266 GCA_035427325.1 Casimicrobiaceae bacterium | reverse complement strand
GCGCCTGCCGTGCATCCCCGACGATCCGCGAGTCCTCGACTCCACCTCCGCGCTCGAACTCGAATCGGTTCCGAAGCGGCTGCTGGTGATCGGCGGCGGCATCATCGGCCTCGAGATGGGCACCGTGTATTCGACGCTGGGCGCGCGCCTCGACGTGGTCGAGATGATGGACGGGCTCATGCCAGGCGCGGACCGCGATCTCGTGCGTGTGTTCGAGAAGATGAACAAGCCGCGCTTCGACCGCGTGATGCTGAAGACGAAGACCGTCGCGGTCGAGGCGCGCAAGGACGCGATCTACGCGACCTTCGAGGGCGAGGGCGCGCCCACCGGCCCGCAGCCCTACGACAAGGTGCTGATGAGCGTCGGTCGCGCGCCCAACGGCCGGAAGATCGCGGCGGAGAAGGCCGGCGTCACGGTCAGCGAGCGTGGCTTCATCCCGGTCGATTCGCAACTGCGCACCAACGTCCCCCACATCTTCGCGATCGGCGATGTCGTCGGCCAGCCGATGCTCGCGCACAAGGCGGTGCACGAGGGCCACGTCGCCGCGGAAGCCGCCGCGGGCCACAAGGCGCATTTCGACGCGCGCGTCATTCCCTCGGTCGCCTACACCGATCCCGAGATCGCGTGGGTCGGGCTGACCGAGGACGATGCGAAGGCGAAGGGCATCGCGGTCACGAAGGGTCTCTTTCCCTGGGTCGCGTCGGGCCGCGCGATCGCGAATGGCCGCGACGAGGGCTTCACCAAGCTCCTGTTCGACGCGACGACGCACCGCATCGTCGGCGGCGGCATCGTCGGCACGCACGCCGGCGACCTGATCGGCGAGGTCGCGCTCGCGATCGAGATGGGCGCGGACGCGGTCGACATCGGCCGCACGATCCATCCTCACCCGACGCTCGGCGAATCGATCGGGCTCGCGGCGGAGGTCGCCGAGGGCACCTGCACCGACGTGCCGCCTGCACGGAAGAAATAGCCGATGACCCAGGACGAACTCAAGCAGGCGGTCGCGCGCGATGCGATCGCACACATCGTCGATGACGCGTGGATCGGCGTGGGCTCCGGCTCGACCGCCAATTTCTTCATCGACGAACTCGCGAAGGTCAAGGGCCGCATCAAGGGCGCGGTCGCCTCGTCGGTGAAGACGGCCGAGCGCCTGAAGGCGCACGGCATCCCGCTCGACGAACTGAACAACGTCGGCCCGCTGCCCGTCTACATCGACGGCGCCGACGAGGTGACCGCGCACGGCGCGATGATCAAGGGCGGCGGCGGCGCGCTCACGCGCGAGAAGATCGTCGCGGCCGCCTCGCGCAAGTTCGTCTGCATCGTCGACGCGAGCAAGCTCGTCGACGTGCTCGGGAAGTTCCCGGTGCCGATCGAGGTGATTCCGATGGCGCGAAGCTACGTCGCGCGCGAGATCGTCCGGTTGGGCGGCCAGCCCGAGCTTCGGCAGGGCTTCACGACCGACAACGGCAACGTGGTCCTCGACGTGCGCGGACTCTCGATCCTCGACCCGGTCAAGCTCGAGTCGGAGCTGAACCAGGTCGCGGGCGTCGTGACCGTCGGACTCTTCGCGCGACGCGGCGCCGACACGATCCTCGTCGGCGGCGAGAACGGCGTGCGGAGGATCGACCTCCGCCGCTGAACCCGCTCCGGTCCGCGCCGGGACTCCCCCGGGGGCCATTCGCGGCGGGCCGTGGTGTCGCGTCGCACGCTACAATGCCGCGATGACCAACCTCGCCGTCCCCGGACTCGGCACCTTCGCCGACGTTCCCGCGTACATGCGCAGCGTCGGCGAGGCGGCGCGCGCGGCCGCCCGCGTGCTCGCGCGCGCCGACACGGCGGCGAAGAATCGCGCGCTCGTGGCCATGGCCGGGGCGATCCGGCGCGACGCTGCGAAGCTCCTCGCGGCGAACGCCGAGGATGTCGCCGCCGCGCGCGCCGCGGGGCACGATGCGGCGTTCGTCGACCGATTGTCGCTGTCCGCCGCCGGCATCGAGGCGATGGCGAAGGGTCTCGAGGAGATCGCCGCGCTGCCCGATCCGGTCGGCGAGATCTCGGAGCTGCGCTACCGCCCGACCGGCATCCAGGTCGGGATGATGCGCGTACCGCTCGGCGTGATCGGCATCGTCTACGAGTCGCGCCCGAACGTGACCGCGGACGCCGCGGCGCTGTGCCTCAAGTCCGGCAACGCGACGATCCTGCGCGGCGGCTCCGAGGCGATCCGCAGCAACGCCGCGATCGCCGCATGCGTGCACGCCGGCCTGCGCGCGGCCGGATTGCCGGAGGCGGCGGTGCAGGTCGTCGCGACGGCCGACCGCGCGGCGGTGGGCCTCCTCATCGCCGACGAGGCGCACGTCGACGTGATCGTGCCGCGCGGCGGCAAGAGCCTCACCGAGCGAATCGCCCGCGAGGCGAAGGTGCCGGTCATCAAGCATCTCGACGGCGTGTGCCACGTCTACATCGACGCCGCGGCGGACGTCGACATGGCGGTCCGGATCGCCGACAACGCCAAGACGCAGCGCTACTCGCCCTGCAACACGATGGAAACGCTGCTCGTCCACGCCGGCATCGCGCGCGAGGCGTTGCGGCCGCTCGCGGAGGTCTACCGGAGCAAGGGCGTGGAGCTTCGCGGCTGCGACCGGGCGCGTGCGCTCGTCGCGGACATGAAGCCCGCGACCGAGGAGGACTGGCGCACCGAGTACCTCGCTCCGATCCTCGCGGTGCGCATCGTCGATTCGCTCGACGCCGCGATCGACCACATCGCGACCTACGGATCGCAGCACACCGACGCGATCGTCACCAACGACCACGCGGCCGCGATGCGCTTCCTGCGCGAGGTCGATTCGAGTTCGGTGATGGTGAACGCGTCGACCCGATTCGCCGACGGATTCGAGTACGGGCTGGGCGCCGAGATCGGCATCTCGACGAACAAGCTCCACGCGCGCGGGCCTGTGGGCCTCGAGGGGCTCACCTCGCGCAAGTGGATCGTGCTCGGGTCGGGGCAGGTCCGCTCCTAGGCCCTTCCGTGGGTCGGGCTTCAGCCCGACAAGCGAAGCGCCTGTGGGTCGGGCTTCAGCCCGACTCCAACGACGCTTCCCGGCGCTCGATGCGCCGCCGAGGGAATCGCCGGCGCGGCTGCCCTCTGTCCTCTGACCTCTGTCTCCTGTTGTCGGCCTGAAGGCCGACCCACAAGGCCGACCCACAAGGCCGACCCACAGGCTCACAGCGGCGCGAGGACCTCGTCGCGGATCGCGAACCCCCAGCCCGGCTCGTCGCGCGGATACGCGAACCCGCCCTCGACGCGCAGCGGCCGGTCGACGATCGCGTCGATCCAGTCGAACGACTCCGCGCCCGCGCCGTTCGGTATCGTGCACAGCAGCGGCACGTCGTAGTCGCGGTAGTAGTGCGGAAGCACGGGGATGCCGTGCGAATGCGCGAGCGCGGCCGACGCGCGCCACGCCTCGACGCTGCCGAGCCGGAGCAGGTCCGGCTGCCACAGGTCGATCGCCCCGCGCCGGGCGAGTTCGCGCAGCGGCACGAGGTCGTACTCGCGCTCGCCCATCGCGATCGGGATGCCCGCGCCTTCGCGCACCGCCGCGTAGCCGTCGAAGTCGGTGTGGTCGATCGGCTCCTCGAACCATCCGATGCCGAGGCTGCGCGCGTCGCGCGCGAGCGCGAGCGCCGACGCCACCGACATCCCCTGGTTCGCGTCCATCATCACGCGCACGTCCGGACCGACCGCCTCGCGCACGCGGGCGAGCCGCGCGAGGTCGCGACCGCGCTCCTTCGACCCGACTTTCACCTTCACAGCCGCGAATCCGCGCTTCGCGTAGCCGGTCACTTCTTCGACGAGTTCCCCGTCGGAGTACGAGAGCCAGCCGCCGCTCCCGTAGACCGGCACCGGCTTCGCCGCGCCGCCGAGCATCCGCCACACCGGCTCGCCACGCATCCTGCCGATCGCGTCCCACATCGCGAGGTTCGCGAGCCCCAGCGCCCAGCGGTTGATGCCCGCGTGCCCGAAGTATTCGCTCTCGGCGTCCCAGTCGCGGATCACGCCCGCGGTGTCGGTGGCGTCGCGCCCGCGGAGGAACGCCTCCAGGTCGCGGCACGCGCCCGCGATCGCGTGCGGCGAGTAGTGGAATGACAGCAGGTGCGACTGGCCCGTGACGCCGTTCGCGAGTTCGATCCGCGCGACGACGTACCGGATCTCGGGAATCGCGTGCGTCGCGTCGGCGATCGGACGCGAGAGCGTCGAGCGCGCGCCGTGGAAGGTGACACCGCGGATCGCGGTCGGTGCCGTCACGGCATCGCCGTCTGCATCCGGCGCTGCCGCGCGAGCCACACGAGACCCGCCGTGACGATGGCCAGCACCGGGATCGCGGCGTAGTTCATGATCTCCCATCCGGCCGCGGAGACCAGCGCACCCGACGAGAACGACGACAGTCCCATGACCGCGAACACCGCGAAGTCGTTCGCGCCCTGCACACGCGCCTTCTCCGCGGGCGTGTAGGCCTCGGTCAGGAGCGTCGTGCCGCCGGTGTACATGAAGTTCCACCCGACGCCGAGCAGCGCCAGTGCGGCGACGAAGTGCGCGAAGGTCGTGCCCGAGAGCGCGACCGCGACGCAGGCCAGCATCAGGACGATGCCGGCGCCGATGACGGCGAGCACGCCGTAGCGCTTGATCAACGAGCCGGTGACGAGCCCCGGCAGGAACATCCCGACGACGTGCCACTGGATCACGAGCGCGGCCGAGGAGTAGTCGAAGCCGCAGAAGTCCATCGCGAGCGGCGTAGCCACCATCAGCAGGTTCATGAGGCCGTAGCCCAGCGCCGCCGACAGGACCGCCACGATGAAGACCGGCTGGCGCGCGATCTCCGCGAGCGGCCGGCCGCCTCCCCTGCGTTCCTCGTGGGTCGGAGCCGGAACGCGCACGAACGACTGCACCGCCAGCGCGACCAGCGCGTAGAGGGCGAGCACGATGAACGAGCCCGCGAACGGCACGTCCAGCGCGTCTTTCGCGAAGCGCATCGACGTCGGGCCGATCACACCTCCGGCGACCCCGCCGAAGAGAACCCAGGAGATCGCCTTGGCGCGGTCCGCCGGCGCGGCGACCTCGGCGGCCGCGAAGCGGTACTGCAGTCCGATCGCGTTGTAGATGCCGATGACCGCGGTCGCGATGCAGAACAAGGTGAAATTCGCGAGGTGGAGGGAGAGAACGGCGAGCGCGCATCCGACGACGTTGACGAGCGCCCCCGCCATGAAGCCGGTTCGGCGGCCGACCCGGGCCATCCACAGCGATGCCGGCATGGTCGCGAGCGCGGAGCCGATCACGTAGGTCGACGCGCCGAGCGTCGCGAGCGCCTTGGTCGAGGCGATCTGGTAGCCGACCAGCCCCTGCATCGAGATCAGCGACGAGGCGTTGGTCAGGAGCAGCGCCTGGCAGACCGCGAGGAGCGCGAGCGTGCGGCGATCGGTGACGACGGGGGCGGTCATCCGGGATGACGGGCGGAAGCGGTGCGGGAGCCGGCGCGCGCCCCGCGGGCCGCGCCGGCCGCGTCCGGGAAGGGCAGGCGCGAACGGTGTCGCCGCTTTCCGTATCATACCCGGGTGGACGCCGCCGCCCTCGCCTCCGACATCCACGCGTTCTGGTTCGGCGCCGCGCCGCTCGTGGAGCGGGCGGAGTGGTTCCGCAAGGACCCCGCCTACGATGCGCTGATCCGTTCGCGCTTCGGCGAGGCGATCGAGACCGCCCTCGCGGGCGGGTACGCCGACTGGAGCGCCACGCCACGCGGCGCGCTCGCGCGCATCCTCCTCCTCGACCAGTTCACCCGGAACGCGTTCCGCGACACGCCTCGCGCGTTCGCCGGGGACACGCTGGCGCTCGAACTCGCCAGCCAGGCGGTCGATGCGGGATTCGACACGCGCATGGACCGGTTGGAGCGCCGGTTCTGCTACCTGCCGTTCGAGCACAGCGAATCGCCCGCCGCGCAGGAGCGCTCGCTCGCGCTGTTCGGGCGGCTCGCGCGCGAAACCGGCGATACGTCCCCGCTCCAGTGGGCCGAGAAGCACGCGGTCATCGTTCGCCGGTTCGGGCGGTTCCCGCACCGCAATGCCATCCTCGGCCGGGTCTCGACGCCCGAGGAGATCGCGTTCCTGCAGCAGCCGGGATCGTCGTTCTGATGGATCGCATGCGCAAAGCCCCCGAGCATGCGCGGCACGCGCCGGCAATCGCGGCGCCCGCATTCCCGCGCGCGTCGGCCGCCCGCGCGGCGCTTGCGCGAGCGTTCCGGACGTGACCCCCGGCGCGACCATGGGCGACAGCGCGCCGATCGCCCTCCTGGGCGGCACGTTCGACCCGGTGCACTTCGGCCACATTGGTCTCGCGCAGGACGCGCGCCGCGCGCTGGCCCTGCCGCAGGTGCGCATGATGCCTGCGAGCGACCCCCCGCACCGCCCGCCGCCGGGCGCATCGGCAGGTCATCGCCTGGCGATGCTGAAGCTCGCGATCGCCCGGCGCAGGGGACTCGTCCTCGACGACCGCGAACTGCGGAGGCAGGGAAAGAGCTACACGGTGCTGACGCTCGAGGAACTGCGCCGCGAGAACCGCGACGGACCGTTGGTGCTGGTCCTCGGCGCCGACGCGTTCCGCGGGCTGCCGAACTGGTACCGGTGGCAGGACATCCTCGCGCTCGCGCACATCGCGGTCGCCGCGCGCCCGCGCGATCCGTTCGACGCGGCGCTGCCCGGCGCACTCGAACCGCTGTGGGCCGAGCGACGGACCGCCGATCGCGCCGTCCTCGCATCGTCGCCGGCGGGGCGCATCTTCGTCGTGCCGACCACGGCGCGCGACATCTCGGCATCCGCGATCCGCTCGGCGCTCGCGCGCGGCGGAGACGAAGCCCGGAAGGTGCGAGCGTTGATGCCTCGCGCGGTTTGGGACTATATTGCTGCCCATCGGCTCTACGCCGCCTGACCGGAAAGCGCCCGCGCGAATGCGACCCGACAAGCTCGCGAAGACCGCCGTCTCCGCGCTCGAGGACATCAAGGCACGCGACATCGTGGTCCTCGACGTACGCAAGCTCACCAGCATGACCGACACGATCGTGATCGCCAGCGCCGAGTCGACCCGGCAGGTCAAGGCGCTCGCGCGTCACGTGCGCGAGGCGCTGGAATCCGTCGGTGCGTCGATCGTCGGCGCCGAGGGCGAGGAGTCCGCCGAATGGGTGCTGGTCGACGCCGGCGACATCGTGGTGCACGTGATGCAGCCGGCCGTGCGCGCGTACTACAACCTCGAGGAACTCTGGACGGCGCGTCCGCGCTCGCGCACGCGAGGTGCGCGGGCGGCGTGACCGCGTACCGACGGACCCTGCCCACGACGATGAGGCTCGCAATCGTCGCGTTCGGTCACCGGATGCCGGCGTGGGTCGCCGCAGGCTGCGACGACTACGCGTCGCGGCTGCCGCGCGACTGGCCGCTCGACGTGCTCGAGCTGAAACCGGAGGCTCGTGACCGCGGGCGCAGCGTCGGCCAGTTGCTCGAAACGGAGGCGAAGCGGCTCGACGCGGCCTGCGCCGGCGCCACCGTCGTCGCGCTCGACGAGCGCGGCTCCGCGTGGAACACGCGCGAGTTCGCCGAGCGCCTCGGTCGCTGGCGCGAGTCGACCCGCTCGCTCGCGTTCGTCATCGGCAGCGCCGACGGATTGGACGAGGGGTTCAAGCGCCGCGCCGCCGCTCGATTCGCCCTCTCAGCACTCACGCTGCCCCACGCGCTCGTGCGCGTCCTGCTGCTCGAGCAGATCTATCGCGCGGTCAGCCTGCTCACCGGACATCCGTACCATCGCGCATGAAGCCTCCGACGATCTGGCTGGCCTCGAGGAGCCCGCGGCGGCAGGAGTTGCTCGCGCAGATCGGCGTGGCGTTCGAGGTCCTGCGGATGCGCGAAGCCGCCGGCCGGACGCCGGACGTTCTCGAGGTCGCGCGCGACGGCGAACCCGCGCTCCACTACGTCGAGCGCATCGCGCGCACGAAGGCAAACGCCGGCTGGCAGTCGATGGTCGCGCGCGGACTCGATCGCCGGCCGGTGCTCGGCGCGGACACCGAAGTCGTCGTCGACGGCGAGATCCTCGGCAAGCCCGTCGACGAGCGTGCCGCGAAGGCGATGCTCGCACGCCTCGCCGGACGCTCGCACGACGTCGTGACCGCGGTCGCGATCCGCTGGAACGACGACACGCACTTCGCGCTGTCGAGCTCGAAGGTCGCCCTCGCGCCGCTTACCCGCACCGCCATCGCGGCGTACGTCGCGTCAGGGGAGCCCTTCGACAAGGCGGGCGGCTACGGCATCCAGGGACGGGCCGCAGCGTTCGTGACGCGCATCGAGGGCAGCTACTCGGGCGTCATGGGCCTGCCGCTCGCGGAAACGGCCTCGCTGCTCGCCAAGGCGGGATTTCCCGTAAACTGAACTCCTGGGGAGCGCGGACCGTCCCGCACCCCCGGCAGGCCCCCCCTTCGCGCGGTTCCCGCCGCGCGCCCGAGGTGGGCCTCGGCACGAACGCAGCGCGGACGCCGGCACGGCGGCCGCCGACGAGGGTTTCGATGACTCCGTTCCCGACCGTCCGATGGCCCATGAGATCCTCATCAACGTAACGCCGCAGGAAACCCGCGTCGCGATGCTCGAGCAGGGCGTCGTGCAGGAGTTGCACGTCGAGCGGGCGAGCGCGCGCGGCCTGGTCGGCAACATCTACCTCGGCCGGGTGGCGCGGGTGCTGCCCGGAATGCAGAGCGCGTTCGTCGAGATCGGACTGGAGCGCGCCGCGTTCCTGCACATCGCCGACATCTGGGAGCACCGCCAGAACGGTCACGGCAACGCCGAGAAGCCGATCGAGCGGATCCTGCACGAGGGGCAATCGCTGCTCGTGCAGGTGGTCAAGGATCCGATCGGCACCAAGGGAGCGCGGCTCTCCACGCAGGTGAGCCTCGCCGGGCGCCTCCTCGTGTACCTGCCCCAGGACTCGCACATCGGCATCTCGCAGCGCATCGAGGACGAGAGCGAGCGCGTGCAGTTGCGCGAACGGCTGCAGCAGTTGCTCCCCGAGGGCCACGGTGGCGGTTTCATCATCCGGACGATGGCGGAGACGGCGAGCGAACGCGAAATGGCCGCCGACATCGACTACCTGACCAAGCTGTGGCGCGACCTCGGCGCGCGGGCGACCGCGCAGCCCGCGCCCGCGCTCCTCTACCAGGATCTCAATCTCGCGCAGCGCGTCCTGCGCGACATGGCGACCGAGGAGACGACGCGCATCCTCGTCGACTCGCGCGAGACGCACCAGCGCATGGTCGCGTTCGCCGCGCAGTACACGCCCGCGCTCTCCGAACGTATCGAACACTACGCGGGCGACCGCCCGCTGTTCGACCTGTCGGCGATCGAGGAGGAGATCGAGAAGGCGCTCGCGCGCCGCGTCGACCTCAAGTCGGGCGGCTACCTGATCATCGACCAGACCGAGGCGCTCACCACGATCGACGTCAACACCGGCGGCTTCGTCGGCGGCCGCAGCTTCGACGACACGCTCTTCAGGACCAACCTCGAGGCGGCGCAGACCATCGCCCGCCAGCTCCGGCTGCGCAACCTCGGCGGCATCATCATCATCGACTTCATCGACATGGAGAACGGCGACCACCGCGCCGCGGTGTTGTCCGAGTTGAATCGCGCCCTCGAGCGCGACCGCACCCGCCTCACTGTCAACGGCTTCACCCAGTTGGGCCTGGTCGAGATGACGCGCAAGCGCACGCGCGAGTCGCTGGCGCACGTGTTGTGCGAGCCCTGCCCGACCTGCAAGGGCCGCGGGGCGCTGAAGACGCCGCAGACCGTCTGCTACGAGATCCTGCGCGAGATCCTGCGCGAGGCGAAGCAGTTCAACGCCCGCGAATTCCGGATCCTCGCCGCGCAGGCCGTGATCGACATGTTCCTCGACGAGGAGTCGCAGAGCCTTGCGGGGCTCGGCGATTTCATCGGCAAGCCGATCTCGCTGCAGGTCGAGACGCTCTACACGCAGGAGCAGTTCGACATCGTCCTCATCTGACGTGGGTCGGGCTTCAGCCCGACAATGTGCGCCCCGTGGGTCGGGCTTCAGCCCGACAGGATGCCGCGCCATGTCTGTGGGTCGGGCTTCAGCCCGACGGGGTCCGTGCCAATATGAGAAACCGCATCGGCCTGAAGGCCAAATCGTCGGCCTGAAGGCCGACCCACGACAGACGCTTCCCGGCGCTCGATGCGCCGTCTCGCGAATCGCCGGCGCGACTGTCCTCTGACTTCTGACTCCTGTCTCCCGATGTCGGCCTGAAGGCCGACCCACGACCCTCCGTGGTGGGTCGGGCTTCAGCCCGACGGGGTGCCGCGCCATGTCTGTGGGTCGGGCTTCAGCCCGACAGCTTGGGCTCCAGCCCGGCATGCTCCCCCGCCCGGGCACAATAGCGATCCCAAGCTCCGGTCCCTCCCGACCAACACCTCCCGCAATGAACCTCTGGACCCGCGTCAAGGCGACGTTCGCGCGCTGGTTCGGCCGCGCGAGCGCGGGCTACACGCTCACCGGCGCGGCGTTCACCTGGCGGGGCTGGCTTTCCGCGAACCCCTGGGCCTGGCCGCGCCGCGGCTATCGGTTCTACGTCCCCGCCGGCGCCTCGCGTTGGCGCGCCGCGCCGCTCATCGTCCTGCTGCACGGCTGCAAGCAATCGCCCGAGGAAATCGCGCGCGGAACGCGCATCGAAGCGCTCGCCGACGAACTCTGCGCCTATGTACTAATGCCGCGCCAGGTCGAACGCGCGAACCCCTACCGCTGCTGGAACTGGTTCGAGCCGCGCACGATCGAGGGCCGCGGCGAGGCCGCGATCGTCCTCGCGGCGATGCGCAAGGCGATGCGCTGGCGCAGATTGGACGCAACGCGCACCGCGGCGATCGGCATCTCGGCGGGCGCCGCGCTTGCGGCGATCCTCGGCATCCGCCACGCCGAGCGCGTGCGCGCCGTCGTGACGGTGGCGGGCCTCGCCTGCGGCGCGTCGTCCTCACCGATCATGGCGCTGACCGTCAGGAAGCGCGGTCCCGACATCGACGTCGCGAAGCTCGGCCTCGCTGCCTTCGACGCCGCGCCTCCCGACGGCAAGCGCGTCGCGCTGCTCGCCATCCACGGACGCGCCGACGACATCGTGGCGCCGCGCAACTCCGGAGCGATCGTCCGGCAGTACCTCGCGCGAAACGAGATGGACGTTCCGAAGGGATCGGAGTCCTCGCTCCCCGAGCCCGATCACGTGCGCGTCGAGAACCCGTTGGGCGGCCACGCGTTCCGCGTGCGCGACTGGCAGAAGGACGGCGCGCTCCTGGCCCGCCTGGTCGAGGTCGACGACCTCGGCCACGCCTGGAGCGGCGGTGATGCGTCGGTCCCGTTCAACGTCGCGTCGCCGCCGGACGCGACGGCGATGGCGGGCGCCTTCCTCGACGAGGTCTGGTCGCGCAGGCCGGCGTAGGATGGTTCCCGCACGGAGGAACACCGAATGAGCGTCCACGCGATGAACCACTTCACCGTGCTGACCGACGACGTCGAGCGCACGGTCGCGTTCTACGAGGCGCACCTCGGGCTTCGCCCCGGACCGCGTCCCGACCTCGGCTTCCCCGGCGCGTGGCTCTACGCCGGCGGCGCCGCGATCCTGCACGTCGTCGGCGGACGGAAGAAGGAGGACCTGAAGCCCGGCGTCATCGACCACATGGCGTTCTCCGCGCGCGGCCTGCGCGAGAGGGTGATGCAGCTCGACGCCGCGGGCATCCACTACGCGTGCCGCAAGCAGGTCGGCTCGGGCATCTGGCAGGTGTTCTTCTTCGATCCCAACGGCGCGCGCATCGAACTCGACTTCGATCCCGCCGAGGCGGCGCCGTGACGGTTGAGCCCGACCACCTGGTCGTCGCCGGCGCGACGCTCGCGCAGGCGATCGAGTACGTCGCGGACCTGACGGGCATCGCGCCGCGCCCCGGCGGCCAGCACGTGGCGATGGGCACGCACAACGCGCTCGTGCGCCTCGGCGACCGCTTCTATCTCGAGCTGATCGCGATCGATCCGACGCTGCCGAGGCCCGCACGGCCGCGCTGGTTCGACCTCGACGACGCGGCGATGCAGCTCGCACTCGCCGAGCGGCCGCGCCTCGTCGCGTGGCTCGCGCGCACGAGCGACATCCGAAACGCGGCCGCTAGGGCCGGCTACGCGCCGGGCACGATCCACCCGATGACACGCGGCGACTTCCGCTGGCGCATCGCGATCCCCGACGACGGCAAGCGGCCGGGCGAGGGCGTCCTCCCGGGCCTGATCCAGTGGGACGTCGCGCATCACCCCGCGGACGGCCTGCCGCGCGAACCGATCACGCTCGTCGAGCTTGCGGCCTCGCACCCGGAGCCGCAGGCGATGCGAAAGGCGCTCGCGTCGATCGGAGTGCAGGACGCGATCCGCGTGAGCTTCGGATCGCCCGCACGGCTCGCCGCGATGCTCCGCACGCCGCGGGGACTGGTTACGCTGTAGTTTGTGAGGTCGGGCGCGCCATTCGTGGGTCGGGCCTCAGCCCGACGCAGCTGCTGTGGGTCGGGCTTCAGCCCGACGTGACTCGTTGTTCGGCCTTCAGGCCGACGCCTTTTCGCCATTCCGGCCTCTGCCGGCCATCCGTCCATGCCAACCGTCAAGACCATCGAAGCCTTCGCAGTCTCGATCCCGCGCGACGTCCCCTACCTCGGACCGCTCGGCCCGGGCGAGACCGTCAACCGCAACGGCTACATCGTCCGCCGCGGCAACCGCACCATCTATCCGACGAGCGACAGGTCGGTGATCGTGCGCGCCGAGACCGCGGACGGCATCGTGGGATGGGGCGAGACCTACGGCATCGTCGCGCCCGGCGCGGTGCTCGCGATCCTGCGCGACGTGCTGATCCCATTCGTCGAGGGCCGCGATCCGCGCGACGTGCGCCAGATCTACGACGACCTCTACGACATGCAGCGCGTGCGCGGGGCGTCGGGCGGTTACTACGGCGACGCGCTGGCCGCCATCGATATCGCGCTGTGGGACCTGGCCGCGAAGGAAGCCGGCGTGCCGCTCTACGAAGCGCTGGGCGGCAAGCGCCGCGACACCATCCCCGCGTACGTCTCGGGATTGCCGAAAGCGACGCTTGCCGGGCGCGTCGACTTCGCGTTGGAGTGGCAGGCGAAGGGCTACCGCGGATTCAAGTACGCCGCGGCGGTGTCGCACGAGGGCGTCGTCGCGGAGATGCGCGCGCTGCGCGAGGCGCTCGGCCCCGACGTGGACCTGATGGTCGACCTGCACTGGAAGTACACGGCGCAGGAGGCGCTCGAGCTATGCGCCGACCTGGCCCCGTTCAATCCCTACTTCGTCGAGGCGCCCTGCGCGCCCGAGGACATCGACGGGCTGGCCGAGGTGGTCGCGAAGGCGCCGATGCCGATCGCGGCCGGCGAGGAGTGGCGCAACGCCTGGGAGGCGCGGATGCGCCTGTCGCGGGCGCCGCTCGCCTATGTGCAGCCGGAGATGGGCCACACCGGCGTGTCGCAGTTCCTGGCGATCACGAAGCTGGCCGAGGAGCATGGCGCCGCGGTGATTCCGCATGCCACGATCGGCGTCGGCATATTCATGGCGGCGTCGTTGCATGCGGCGGTGACGTTACCCAATTGCCCGTACCACGAATATCAGCACTCCGTCTTCGATCAAAGCATCGACCGCATCGAGGTTGCCATGCGATGTGAATCCGGTCAGTACACACTGCCAGAGGGTGCCGGTCTAGGTGTCCTGCCAACAAGCTCGCTCAGCGCATTCCGTCTCAGTTGCTGAGCGAGTTCAGAACAAAACGCCCTTCTTGTTCTTGATATGGCACCACTGTTTTTTCGTACCCTGCAGCTTTCGGAAGCGCCCTACGCCGTCCTCGAGCACGCGCACTGGGTGCCGCACTCCGCGGGCCTGTCGGAGCGCTTCCGGCCGAAGCCGTCTGGATCGTCGCCGGACGAGAAGCGATTCCTGCAGTTGCGTCGCCATTGGCGAACGCAGGAGATCTGGCTGACTCACGCTCTCGAGTGCGTGCTGCTCGGACTCGGTCCTTCGCTCGTGTGCGAAGTCTTCGCCGACGATTCCGGCGGGGCCGCGTATTGGGGGCTGCTTAGCGCCGACTGGCCCGGAATCAACAGGCACGTCGGCGTGCCCGACCTGATCGTCGCGAACGGCTCGACGCTGTTCCTCGTC
>DAOMBL010000034.1:0-14405 GCA_035427325.1 Casimicrobiaceae bacterium | reverse complement strand
AGACGACGATCGTGCGCAGCCTGCTCGAGCAGCTCGATCCCGCCAAGGTCGTCGCCGCGCAGATCGTCAGCACGCAGCTCGACGCGGATGACATGCTCCGGGCGGTCGGAGTGGCGTTCGGCCTGCCGGTCGCCTCGATCGACAAGGCGATGCTGCTCGCCTCGCTCGAGGCCCACTTCTGCCAGCTCGCGGTCGACGACAAGCGCGCGCTGCTCGTCGTCGACGAGGCGCAGAACCTGACGCCGCGGGCGATCGAGGAGCTGCGCATGCTCTCGAACTTCCAGCTGGGCGACCGCGCGCTGCTGCAGAGTTTCCTCATCGGCCAGCCGGAGCTGCGCGAGATGATGCAGGGCCCGGGGATGCAGCAGCTTCGACAGCGCATCATCGCGTCCTACCACCTCGGGCCGCTCGACAGGGCCGAGACGAGGGCCTATATCGAGCACCGCCTGCACCACGTGGGCTGGAAGGACGACCCGCACTTCGAGATGGCGAGTTTCGAGCTGATCCATGCGCTCACCGGCGGCATTCCGAGGCGCATCAACACGCTGTGCAACCGGCTGCTGCTGGCGGCGTTCCTCGGCGAGCGGCATGTCCTCAGCGAGGGCGACGTGCAGGCTGTCGCAGGCGAGATCCGGGACGAACTCGGACCGGATGCCGCGCTGTCGCCGGTCGTCCGCGTGGCCGCGCCCGCGGCGGAGAGCGCCCCGTTGGGACGGGTCGACGCCGGGACGCTGCAGGCCCACTTCAACCACCTCGAGGAACGCATCGACCGCCTCGAGAAGACCGTCGGCGCGTCGGTGGACCTGCTCTACCGGCTCCTGCACCCCGAGAAGGCGTCGAAACCCGGGACGCCGGGACGCGGATGAGCACCGGACGGTCTCCGCTCGGGCCGATCGCCTGCGTCGTCGGCGCGCGTCCGAACTACATGAAGATGGCGCCGCTGGTGCGCGCATTCGCCGCGCGCGCCGGGCTGCCGAAGGTCGTGCTCATCCATACCGGCAAGCACTACGACGTCGCGATGAACGAGCGGCTGTTCGCCGACCTCGAGTTGCCGCCGCCCGACCTCAACCTCGAAGTCGGCTCCGGCACGCACGCCGTGCAGACCGCCGAGATCATGCGGCGATTCGAGCCGGTGCTGGACCGCCTCGCGCCCAGCTGCGTGCTCGTCGTCGGCGACGTGAACTCGACGCTGGCGTGCAGCCTGGTCGCGACGAAGAAGCACACGCGCGTCGTCCACGTCGAGGCGGGGTTGCGCAGCTACGACCGCGCGATGCCGGAGGAGATCAACCGCATCCTGACCGACCAGATCGCCGATCTCCTCTACACGACGGAGGCCGCGGCGGCCGCGAACCTCGCGCGCGAGGGAATCGCCCCCGACCGCGTGCGCTTCGTCGGCAACGTGATGATCGATTCGCTGCTGCGGCACCGGACGCGGGCGATCGCGCCCGCCGCGACGCTCGCCCGCGAAGGCTTGGCGGCGGACTTCGCCGGCGGCTCGACCGGCTTCGGCGTCGTCACGCTGCACCGGCCGTCCAACGTCGACGAGGCGGGGCCGTTGCGCGAGGCGCTGGACATGCTCGCGGAGATTTCGCAGCGGTTGCCGCTGGTCTGGCCGATGCACCCGCGCGCCAAGGCGAACGTCGAGCGCCTCGGGCTCTCGTCGAAGCTGTCCGGCGCCCGCATCGCGGTGCTGCCGCCGCAAGGCTACCTCGAGATGCTGGGCCTGCTCGCGGAGGCCCGGCTCGTCCTGACCGACTCGGGGGGGATCCAGGAGGAGACGACCGCGCTCGCCGTGCCCTGCCTCACGATGCGCGAGAACACCGAGCGACCGATCACGGTCGAGCAGGGCACCAACACGCTGGTCGGCCGCGATCGCAGGCTCGCGCTCGCCTGCGTCGACGAGATCATGAGCACCGGCGGCAAGCGGGGACGCGCGCCGGCGCTCTGGGACGGCCACGCCGCCGAACGCATCGCCGACGATCTGGCAACGTGGCTCGGCGTTCCCGAAGCCGCCCGCGAGGCGGTGAGCACGTGACCGATCGTTGCGCCGCGAACGGGCCGATCGTCAATGCGCTGACGATCGACGTCGAGGACTACTTCATGGTCTCGGCGTTCGCCGACCACATCCGCCGCACCGACTGGGACACGCTGCCGTGCCGGGTCGAGGCCAACGTCGACCTCATCCTCGAATTGCTCGCGGAACGCGACATCCGGGCGACGTTCTTCACGCTCGGCTGGATCGCCGAGCGCTACCCCGCGCTGATTCGCCGCATCGTCGAAGCCGGCCACGAACTCGCGAGCCACGGCTACGAGCACCACCGGGCGTCCGAACAGAAGTTCGGGCCGTTCCTGGCCGACATCCGGCTCGCCAAGGCGGTGCTCGAGGACGTCGCGGGACAGCCGGTCTCCGGCTACCGTGCCCCGAGCTTCTCGGTGGGACCGGCCAACGACTGGGCGTTCGACTGCATCGCGCAGGCCGGCTACCGCTACAGCTCGAGCGTCTATCCGATCCGCCACGATCATTACGGCGTGCCCGACGCGCCGCGCTTCGCGCACGAGGTGCGGGAAGGCCTCGTCGAGGTCCCGGTGACCACGGTGCGCGTGCTGAGGTCGAACTGGCCCGCCGGCGGCGGAGGCTACTTCCGGCTGCTGCCTTACCGGATGTCGCGCTGGTCGCTGCGTCGCGTGAACCGGGTCGACCGCCGCCCGGCGATCTTCTACTTCCACCCGTGGGAACTCGACCCCGGGCAACCCCGCGTCGAGGGACCGGGCGCGAAGGCGCGGTTCCGTCACTACCTGAACCTCGGACGCATGGCGCCGCGCCTGCGCAGGCTGCTCGCGGATTTTCGCTGGGACCGGGCGGATCGCGTGTTCCTGAATGGACAGGTCTGATGGAATCCGCCGCGACCGAAGGCCCGCGCCCGGGCCGCGCGACGGAGCGCATCGCGGTGCGCCCGTTCGCGGCCGCGGACGCTCCGCGCTGGCAGGCCTTCGCGCAGCGAACGCCTGACGCGACGTTCTTCCACGCCGTCGAGTGGCGGGAGATCATCGAGCGCGTCTTCCGCCACCGGACGCACTACCTCGTCGCCGAGCGCGGCGGCGAGTTCGAGGGCATCCTTCCGCTGGCCGAGGTACGCAGCCGCCTGTTCGGCCACGCGCTGGTCTCGCTGCCGTTCGGCGTCTACGGCGGTCCAGCGGCGGCGGATACCGACGCCGAGCGTGCGCTGATCGACGCGGCGGACCGGCTGGCGCGGTCGTTGCGCGTCGATCACCTCGAGCTGCGGAATCGCCGCGCACGATGCCCGGGCTGGCCGCGGCAGGACCTGTACGTGACGTTCCGCAAGGCGCTCGACGCCGATCCCGAGGCGAACATGCTCGCCGTGCCGCGCAAGCAGCGGGCGATGATCCGCAAGGGCATCAAGAACGGGTTGCGCAGCGAGATCGACGCGTCGGTCGACCGCTTCTTCGCGCTGTACGCGGACAACATGCACCGCCACGGCACGCCGCCCTTCTCGCGCGATTACTTCGCGAAGCTGCGCGAGGCCTTCGGCGACCGCTGCGAAGTCTTGATCGTGACGGACGCGCGCGGGACGCCGGTGAGCGGCGTGCTGAGCTTCTACTTCCGCGACGAGGTCCTCCCCTACTACGCGGGCGACACGCCAGCGGCGCGCGACCTCGCCGCGAACGACTTCAAGTACTGGGAGCTGATGCGCAGGGCGTGCGAGCGGGGCGTGCGGCTGTTCGACTTCGGCCGCAGCAAGCGCGACACCGGCTCCTATGATTTCAAGCGCAACTGGGGCTTCGAGCCCGAGCCGCTGCATTACGAGTACCGGCTCCTCAAGCGCGACGCGGTCCCGCAGAACAACCCGCTCAACCCGAAGTACCGTGCGCTTGTCGCCACCTGGCGCAGGCTTCCGCGGCCGGTCGCCAACGCACTGGGCCCGATGCTCGTGCGCAATCTGGGCTGAGCCGGGACGTCGAACCTGGGACGCCCGACTCGACCACGCATGAAGCGCGACGCCATCCCGGACATCGTCCCACTGTCGACGTGGACGACGTGGAGGCGCGCGCCCGTGCTCGCGGCGCTCCTGGCCGCGATCGCCATCCTCGCCGTCCACGCCGAAACCGCGTCCTCCATCGTCGCGATCTGGATCCGGTCCGAGACGTTCGCGCACGGATTCGTCGTCGTGCCGATCAGCCTGTGGCTGATCTGGCGCCGGCGCGACGAACTGGCGATGGTGCCGGCACGGCCATGGTGGCCCGGTCTCGCAGTCATCGCCGGCGCAGGCGCATTCTGGCTCGCCGCATCGGCAGCGTACGTGCTGAGCGTCAGGCAGTTCGCGCTGGCGTTCATGGTGATCGGCGCGATCGTCACGGTGATCGGCCTGCGCGCCGCGCGCGCGATGCTGTTCCCGCTCGCATTCCTGCTGTTCGCCGTTCCGGCGGGCGAGTTCCTCGTGCCGACGCTCATCGAGTGGACGGCCGACTTCACGGTCCTCGCACTGCGCGCATCGGGCGTGCCGACCTACCGGGAGGCGAACCACCTGATGGTCCCGTCGGGAGCGTGGTCCGTGGTCGAGGCCTGCAGCGGCGTACGCTACCTGATCGCGTCGGTCATGGTCGGCACGATCTACGCCGCGGTCGCCTATACGAGCACTCGGCGGCGCGTGGTCTTCGTCGTCGCGTCGATCCTCGTGCCGATCCTCGCCAACTGGCTGCGCGCCTACATGATCGTGATGGTCGGTCACCTGTCGAACAACAGGTTCGCCGCCGGCGTCGACCACATCATCT
This sequence comes from Casimicrobiaceae bacterium, assembly GCA_035427325.1. GTDB lineage: Bacteria > Pseudomonadota > Gammaproteobacteria > Burkholderiales > Casimicrobiaceae > VBCG01. Next base: position 9,614 of record DAOMBL010000034.1, on the reverse strand, counting down.
ACGGCTGGGTGTTCTTCGGCATCGTCATGCTGCTGCTGTTCTGGGTGGGATCGTTCTGGCAGGAGTCGGCCCCCGCGACCCCTGCGGTCCCCGTCAGCCCGGCGCCGCCCGCCTTCGACGGATCCGCTGCTGCGCGCGACCGCACGATCTACGCGGCTGCGATCGCCGCAGTCGCTGTCGCAGCGGTCTGGCAACCCATCGAGACGGGTCTCCGGCGATCGGCCATCGTGTCGACGCCGACCCTGCCTGCCATTTCGGGGACGGCAGCATGGCAACCTTCGGCGCCGTTCACGACCTGGAAACCCCACTACAAGGGGTTCGTCGCGGAGCAGAGCCAGTCCTTCCGTGCGGGCGATCGCGAGGTCGGCCTGCACGTCGCCTACTACCGGAATCAGGAGAAGGGCCACGAACTCATCACCTCCGGCAACCTGCTCGTGGCGCGCGAGGACTGGGCCTGGAAGCACGTCGCGAGCGGGCGGGACCGCGTCGACTGGACCGGCCGGGCGACAGACGTCGACCGCGCCGAAATCCAGGGCACCGACGCGCGCCTGCAGGTGTTCGACCTGTACTGGGTCGACGGGCGCGTCACGTCGAACCCGTACGTCGCGAAGGCGCTGCTGGCCTGGTCGAGGCTCACCGGCCGAGGCGACGACTCGGCCCTGATCGTCGCCTACACGCCCGAGCGGTCCCGGGACGACGCCAGCCGCCAGGCATTGCGCGATTTCCTTCGGCAGATGTCGCCGGAGATCGAGAGCGCGCTCGGTCGCGCGCGCGAGGCGGGGCGATGAGCGCCGCATGGCCGTCCGCGCGCGCGCAGGGTCGTCCGATGGACGCGCGGGCCCCTCGTAGCGGATATGCGGAGGGGGCTCCGGGGAGATGCCGCCCCCAGGATGCGAGCGCCCTTCCGGGGGGAAGCGAACCAGATTCGCTTCGCCGGACGGCTGTCGCGGCGAGCCTGAGCGAGGGCACCCGTTGAACGCGTCGCAGCCCCCGCTGATCGTCCACGTCGTCTACCGGTTCGCCGTCGGCGGGCTGGAGAACGGGGTCGTCAACCTGATCAACCGGCTGCCGCCCAGGTCGTGGCGGCACGCGATCGTCTCGCTGACCGACGTCGACGAGGAGTTCGCGACGCGCATCGTCCGCGACGACGTCCGGCAGATCGCGCTGCGCAAGCCCGCCGGGCACGCGTGGCGCCTCTATCCCCGGATCGCGTCGATCCTGCGCGAACTCGCGCCTGCGATCGTCCACACGCGCAATCTCGCGGCACTCGAGGCGGTCGTTCCCGCCTGGGCCAGCGGCGTGCCCGTGCGCGTGCACGGCGAGCACGGGCGGGACGTGCACGACCTCGACGGAACGAGTCGGCGGTACCAGTGGGTGCGCCGTGCGTTCCGGCCGTTCGTATCGAAGTACGTCGCGCTGTCGCCCGACCTCGAGCGTTACCTGTGCGAGCGCGTCGGAGTCCCGGCGTCGAAGGTCACGCAGATCTACAACGGCGTGGACACGACACGCTTCATGCCCGCGTCCGGCGGCCGGCGGCCGATCGAGGGCTCGCCGTTCCGCGATGCCCGGCACTGGCTCGTGGGCACGGTGGGACGCATGGAAGCCGTGAAGGACCAGGCGAACCTCGCGCGCGCCTTCGTCCGCGCGCTGCGCCTGCATCCCGCCGCTCGCGACCGGATGCGTCTCGTGCTGGTCGGCGACGGCTCGGAGCGGTCCCGCGTCGAGGCGATCCTGGACGAGGGCGACGCGCGCGACCTCGCGTGGTTCGCCGGCGAGCGCGCCGACGTGGTGCCGATGCTGCAGGGACTCGACTGCTTCGTGCTGCCCTCGCTGGCCGAGGGCGTGTCGAACACGATCCTCGAGGCGATGGCCTGCGGAGTGCCGGTCGTGGCGACGCGGGTGGGAGCGAACGGCGAACTGGTCGAGGCCGGCGTCACCGGGAGCCTCGTCCCGGCCGCCGACAGCGACGCGCTGGCGGGCGCGATCGTTGCATACTTCGCCGATCCGGCGCTCGCAGGGAGGCACGGCGCAGCGGCGCGGCTGCGGGCAACGGGACGCTTCAGCCTGGAGCGCATGGTCGAGCGCTACGACACGTTCTACGCCGGCCTGATGGCGCGGCGGGGAGCCTCTTCCGGCACCGGCCGGCTCGACTCCGGGCGGAAGCATCCGAACCACGGCTGACACAGGACCGAACCGATGTGCGGCATCGTTGGCATTGTCGACCTCCGCGGGAGGCGGGAGATCGACCGCGACCTGCTGGTGCGCATGAACGAGTCGCAGCACCATCGCGGCCCCGACGAGGTCGGGTTGCACGTCGAGCCTGGCGTGGGGCTCGGGCACCGGCGGCTGTCGATCATCGACCTGTCCACCGGCCAGCAGCCGCTGTACAACGAGGACCGCAGCGTGGTCGTCGTCTACAACGGCGAGATCTACAACTACCAGTCGCTGATCCCCGAACTCACGGCGCTCGGCCACACGTTCCGCACGCGCAGCGACACCGAGGTGATCGTCCACGCCTGGGAAGCCTGGGGGGCGGCGTGCGTCGACCGGCTGCGCGGAATGTTCGCGTTCGTGCTCTGGGACCGCAACCGGCAGACGCTGTTCCTCGCGCGCGACCGCCTGGGCGTCAAGCCGCTCCACTACGCCTTCCTGCCCGATGGATACCTGCTGTTCGGCTCCGAACTCAAGGCGCTGCTCGCGCACCCCGGGTTCCGTCGCGAGATCGAGCCTCGCGCGGTCGAGGAGTACTTCGCGCTGGGCTACGTCCCGGACCCGCGCACGATCTTCAAGGGCGCCTCGAAGCTGCCGCCGGCGCACACGCTGACGCTGCGCCGCGGCCAGCCGCCGGCCGAGCCGGCCGTCTATTGGGACCCGCGCTTCACGCTCGACCGGACGCTGGCGCCGGAATACGCGGCCCGCGAGCTCGCCACGCGGCTGGACGAATCCGTCCGCCTGCGGATGATCGCCGAGGTTCCGCTCGGGGCGTTCCTGTCCGGCGGCGTCGACTCGGGTGCGGTCGTCGCGTCGATGGCGGCGGTGTCCGCCGGTCCCGTCAATACCTGCTCGATCGCGTTCGCCGATCCCGCGTTCGACGAATCGCGATACGCGCAGCAGGTCGCCGAGCGGTACCGCACCCACCATCACGTCGAACGCGTCGAGAGCGACGACTTCGACCTCGTCGACCTGCTCGCCCGCATCTACGACGAGCCGTACGCCGACAGCTCGGCGCTGCCCACCTATCGCGTCTGCCAGCTCGCCCGAAGGCACGTGACGGTCGCGCTCTCCGGCGACGGCGGCGACGAGAATTTCGGCGGCTACAGGCGCTACCGCCTCCACGTGGCGGAGGAGCGCCTCCGGCGCGCGCTGCCGCTCGCGCTGCGGCGGCCCGTCTTCGGCGCGCTCGGCCGCGCCTACCCGAAGGCGGACTGGGCGCCGCGGTTCCTGCGTGCGAAGTCGACGCTGCAGGCGCTGGGACGCGACGAGGTCGGCGCGTACTTCCACGGTGTGTCGATCCTGCGCGACGACATGCGCCGGCAGCTCTTCAGCGCCCGCTTCCGCGCGTCGCTCGGCGGGTACGAAGCGGTCGAGGTGTTCCGCCGCCACGCCGCGCTCGCCGACACCGACGACCCGCTCGCGCTCGTCCAATACCTCGACCTCAAGACCTACCTGGTCGGCGACATCAACACGAAGGTCGATCGCGCCGCGATGGCGAACTCGCTGGAGGTCCGCGAGCCGCTGATGGATCATTCGCTCGTCGAATGGCTCGCCTCGCTCCCGTCTTCGCTCAAGCTGCGCGACGGCGAAGGCAAGTGGCTGCTCAAGAAGACGATGGAGTCGCGGCTTCCGCACGAGATCCTCTACCGCCCCAAGATGGGCTTCGCGGTGCCCCTGGCGCGCTGGTTCCGCGGCCCCCTGCGAGACCGGGTCCGGACGGCGCTCACCGGCGGCGGGCTCGCGGAGACCGGGTACTTCGAGCCCGCCTACCTGCGCCGCCTCGTCGACGACCATCAGTCGGGCGTGCGCGACTACAGCGCGCCGCTGTGGACGCTGCTGATGTTCGACGCGTTCCTGCGGAACGTCGTGGACGGATCGGCCCCGGCCACCCTGCACGAACGGGCCGCGTGACCGCCCCATGCGGATCCTCCACATCCTCGACCATTCGCTGCCGTTGCACAGCGGCTACGCCTTCCGGACCGCCGCGATCCTCCGGGAGCAGCGAGCGCTCGCGTGGGAGACGCTGCAGCTCACGACGCCTCGACAGGGACCCGCGCCCGGCGCGATCGAGGAGGCCGGGGGCTGGCGCTTCCATCGCACCGCCGTTCGACGCAGCGTACTGTCCCGTGTTCCCGGGGCCGTCTACGCGCAGGAAATGGCCGCCACGGCACGCCGCATCGCGGAGCTCGTCGACGCGCACCGACCCGATATCCTGCATGCGCATTCCCCCGTACTGAACGTGCTTCCGGCGCTCTGGATCGGGCGCCGGCGGCGCGTTCCGGTCGTCTACGAGGTCCGGGCGCTCTGGGAGGACGCCGCCGTCGATCACGGCACGACGTCGGAGCGCAGCCTCCGGTACCGCGCCTCGCGCGCGCTCGAGACGTTCGCGCTGCGCCACGCCGACCACGTCACCACGATCTGCGAGGGATTGCGCACCGAGATCGTGGGCCGGGGCATCGCCCCGGAGGCTGTCACCGTGGTTCCGAACGCCGTGGATACCGGCGACTTCCGGTTCGGCGCGGCGCCGGACGAGGCGCTGCGCGCGCGACTCGGGCTCGACGGATGCACGGTGGTCGGGTTCGCCGGCTCGTTCTACGGCTACGAAGGCCTCGACCTGCTGATCGAGGCGACCGCCGACCTGGCCTCGCGCCGCCCGGACCTCCGCCTGTTGCTGGTGGGCGGCGGTCCCAGGGCGTCCGCGCTGAAGGCGCTGGCCCGCGACCGCAGGATCGCGGGCAAGGTGATCTTCACCGGACGCGTCCCGCACGAAGACGTGCAACGGTATTACGACCTCATCGACGTGCTGGCGTATCCGCGCTACCGGATGCGACTCACCGAGATCGTCACGCCCCTCAAGCCCCTGGAGGCGATGGCGCAGGGACGCATGTTCGTCGCCGCCGATGTCGGTGGCCACAAGGAACTCGTGCGCGACGGGGAGACCGGGTTCCTGTTCGCCGCCGGCGACAAGCGCGCGCTGGCGGCCGCGATAGACGCCATGCTCGAGAGGCGCGCCCAGTGGCCCGCGATTCGCGAGCGGGCACGGCGATACGTCGAGACCGAGCGCACCTGGTCGCGCAGCGTGGCGCGTTACGGCGATGTCTACGGTCGGCTGCTGACGAAGTTCGCCGTGGATGCGCGCCAGCCGGAGCCGGGACGCTGACCATGTGCGGCATCTACGGCGTCCTGCACCTCGACGGCACGCCTGCTTCGGCGGAGGCGCTGCGGCCGATGGGGTGCCTCACCATCCACCGGGGTCCCGACGACCAGGGCCAGCATGTCCAGGGCCCGATGGCGATGGGGATGCGCCGCCTGTCGATCATCGACGTGCAGGGCGGACACCAGCCGCTGACGAACGAGGACGCGACGCTGTGGCTCGTCGCCAACGGCGAGATCTACAACTACCGCGAACTGCGCGCCGACCTCGAAGCCCGGGGCCACCGGTTCAGGACGGGCTCGGACTGCGAGACGCTGCTGCACCTCTACGAGGAGGAGGGCGACGGCTTCGTCGAGCGGCTCAACGGAATGTTCGCGTTCGCGCTGTGGGACGCGCGCCGCGGCCGGCTGCTCGTCGGGCGCGACCGGCTGGGCATCAAGCCCCTCTACCTGTGGAACGACGGCAGGCGCCTCGCCTTCGCCAGCGAGGCCAAGGCGATACTCGCGCTGCCGGGCGTGGACGTGGAACTCGACCGGAACGCCCTCGCCTCGTATCTGTCCATCGGGTATGTCGCGTCGCCCGGCTCGATGTTCCGGGGCATGCGCAAGCTTCCGCCAGCCACGCTGCTCGCGGCGCGGGGCGCCGCGCTCGAGGAGCGGCGCTACTGGCGCATCCCGTCGGAAGTCGACGGCCGGCGGTCCGAGGACGAGTGGGTGGAACTCGTGCGCAGGCGCGTCGAGGAATCGGTCCGGATGCAGATGGTGAGCGAGGTGCCGATCGGCGCCTTTCTCTCCGGAGGGATCGATTCGAGCGCGGTCGTGGCGTTCATGGCGGCCCACAGCGACAGGCCCGTCAAGACCTACGCGATCGGATTCGGCGGCGGTAAGGCGGAGGCGTACTACAACGAGCTTCCCTACGCCCGCCAGGTCGCGCAGCTCTTCAAGACCGACCATCACGAGATCGTCGTCAGCCCCGACGTCGTGTCGATGTTGCCGTCGTTGCTGTGGCACATGGACGAACCGATCGCCGACACCGCATTCATCACGACCTACCTGGTGTCCGAGTTCGCCAGGCGCGACGTCACCGTGATCCTCTCCGGCGTAGGCGGGGACGAGTTGTTCGGCGGTTACCGCCGATACCTCGGCGGGCACTACCAGTCCCGGTTCAACCGGTTGCCCCTGAGCCTGCGGCGCGCGGCATCGGCGCTCGGCGAACGGTTGCCCAGCGATCGCCATTCGCCGATGCTGAACTCGCTGAGGCTCGCCAAGGGTTTCCTCTCGACCGCGGGCCTGCCGCTCGATGAGCGCTACCGCTCGTACGTGGAGGTCTTCGCCGACGACGAAATCGCCGCCCTGATGCCGTCCGGCCCATCGCCCGGCCGAGACCCGATCGCGGAGGCGTTTCGTGCCGCGGCGGGCGGCGACGAACTCAATCGCATGCTCGCCGTCGACGCCGAGACCCAGCTTCCCGACGACCTCCTGCTGCTCACCGACAAGATGAGCATGGCGGTGTCGCTGGAGTGCCGCGTGCCGCTGCTCGACCACGAGCTGGTGGAGCTCGCCGCGCGGATGCCCGAGGGCGTCAAGATCGCAGGCGGCCGGCTCAAGCATGTCTTCAAACGGGCGCTGCAGGACGTGCTCCCCGCGAGCATCCTGCACCGGAAGAAGCGCGGATTCGGCACGCCGATGGGCGCTTGGCTCAAGGGCGAACTCGCGCCCCTGGTGAACGAGCTCCTCTCCGCCGACGTCGTCCGGTCGCGAGGGCTCTTCCGCCACGCCGAGATCGCAAGACTGATCTCCGCCCATGCCTCCAGCCGCATCGACGGCACCGACCGGCTGCTGGCGCTGCTCAATCTCGAGATCTGGTCGCGCATCTACCTCGACCGGCGCACACCGGCGGACGTCGCCGAGGAACTCAAGGCGGTAGCGGCGTGAGGGTGCTGTACGTCTGCCACCGGTTCCCGTACCCGCCCAAGCGCGGCGGCAAGATCCGGCCCTTCAACATGATCCGGCACCTGTCGCGCAGCCACGAGGTCGTCGTCGCGTCGATCGCCCGTTCCGAGCAGGAGGCGAAGGATGGCGAGGGACTCGCCTCCTTCTGCCGGCGGTACGAGATGGCCCGGGTCCACGATTCCGTGCAGGTCCTGAGGATGCTGGTCCGGCTGCCCACGGCGACGCCGTCGTCGATGGGGTATTTCTACTCCCCCGGCACGATGCGCGCCGTCCGCCAGGCGATCGACCGAGAGCGCTTCGACCTGATCTTCGTCCACTGCTCGTCCGTCGCGCAGTACGTCGAGGACGTGCGCGGCGTCCCCAAGATCCTGGATTTCGGCGACATGGACTCGCAGAAGTGGCTCGAGTATTCGAACCACAAGCCGTTCCCGCTGTCGCTGGGCTACAGACTCGAGTCGTGGAAGCTCGAGCGGGCGGAGCGCTCGCTCGCGAGGAAGTTCGACATGTGCACGGCGACGACGCGGGCGGAGTGGGAGACGCTCGAGAGCTACCGGACCGGCGTCGCGACCGACTGGTTTCCCAACGGCGTCGACAGCGAGTACTTCGCCCCCGGGGACGACCCCTACGAGCCGGACACGATCGCGTTCGTGGGCCGCATGGACTATTACCCGAACCAGCAGTGCATGTTCGAGTTCTGCGAACGCACGCTGCCGGCGCTGCGTGCCCGGCGACCGGCCCTCCGTCTCCTGATCGTCGGCGCCGACCCGTCGCCTGCGGTCTCGAAGCTCGGCAGACTGCCGGGCGTGACGGTCACCGGTTCCGTGCCCGACGTGCGTCCGTACCTGCGCCGGTCGGCGCTGATGGTGGCACCGCTCAGCATCGCGCGTGGCACCCAGAACAAGATCCTCGAGGCGATGGCGATGGGCGTGCCTGTCGTGACCAGCCGGACCGCCGCGGGCGGCGTGGACGCCGACGACGACGAGCACTTCCTCGTCGCGGATGCGCCGGACGGGTACGTCGCGGCCATCCTGCGCGTCCTCGAGAATCGCGACGAGCGCCGGCGGCTGTCCCTGGCCGGGCGGGCCCGCATGCTCTCGCATCACGCCTGGGACAAGTCGATGCTGCGGCTCGACGGCATCATCGATCGTTGCCTGACGAACCACGCGCGCGCCGGCTAGCCGGCGCGCGAACCAGACAGGAAGGCCATCTTGGACATCAGCATCTTCGGACTCGGGTACGTCGGCGCGGTCTCGCTCGCCTGCCTCGCGCGGGACGGCCACGTCGTCGTCGGCGTGGACGTCGACCAGGCCAAGCTGGACCTCATCGCCTCCGGCAAGACCCCCGTGGTCGAGGAAGGCATGGTGCAGCTGATGGCGGATGTCGCGTCGAGCGGAAGGGTCGCGGTGACGCGCGACGCGCACGAGGCCCTGATGCGAACCTCGATCTCGCTGGTCTGCGTGGGCACGCCTTCCGCGCCCAACGGAAGCCAGGATCAGTCCGCCATGCTGCGCCTGTCCGCCGATCTCGGACGGGCGATGCGCGAGAAGGCGTCCACGCACGTCCTCGTGTTCCGCTCGACGCTCGTTCCCGGCACCGTGGAGGAGGTCCTGATCCCGATCCTGGAGAAGGAGTCCGGCAGGAAGGAAGGATCGCACTTCCACGTGTGCTACCAGCCGGAGTTCCTGCGCGAAGGATCGTCGATACGGGACTACGACCGGCCTCCGTTCACGATCGTCGGCGCCAGGCGGCCGGAGCCGGTCGAACGGCTCCGCGAGCTCTTCGGCCACCTGCCTTGCGAGCTCCACGTCACGACGATCCGCGCCGCGGAGATGGTCAAGTACACGTGCAACAATTTCCACGCGCTCAAGATCACGTTCGCCAACGAGACCGCGCGCGTGTGCGAGTCGATGGGCATCGATCCGTTCGAGGTGATGGGGCTCGTCTGCCAGGACCGGCAGCTCAACGTCTCGCCCGCGTATCTCAAGCCCGGGTTCGCGTTCGGAGGATCGTGCCTGCCGAAGGACCTGCGCGCGACGATGCACTTCGCCCGAAAGCACGACGTCGAACTCCCGATGCACGGCGCCATCGCGGTCTCCAACCGCGTCCACATCGAGCACGCCATCGCGAAGGTGATGGCCACGGGCCGCCGCCGGATCGGCATGATCGGCCTCTCGTTCAAGACGGGCACCGACGACCTTCGCGAAAGTCCGCTGGTCCAGCTGGCCGAGCACTTCCACGGAAAGGGGCTCGAGTTGCTGGTCTACGACCCCAATGTCCACCTCTCGAAGCTGCTC
>DAOMBL010000033.1:5866-14631 GCA_035427325.1 Casimicrobiaceae bacterium | reverse complement strand
CAGCACGGCGCGCACCGGCGTCGGCAGGCCGCGCAGCGACTTGAGCTTGCGCCTGTAGCTCTCGAGTTCCGCACGGTTGGGGAGGTTCCCGTGGATCAGGAGCCACGCGATCTCCTCGAATTCGCTCGTGTCGGCGATGTCGAGGATGTCGTAGCCGCGGTAGGAGAGGTCGTTGCCGGTGCGTCCGACCGTGCAGAGCGCGGTGTTGCCGGCGGGCACGCCGGAGAGCGCGACCGATTTCTTGGGCTTCGGGGTGACGGCGGCTTCGCTCATGTTCCTGGATGGGTGGATTCGGTGGGTCGGGCTCCAGCCCGACGAGCTGTGGGCCGGCCTTCGGCCCGACGACCTGTGGGTCGGGCTTCAGCCCGACGACTGGCATCGCATGTCGCAAGGCATCGGCCGGAAGGTCGACCGACCGCCACTCGCCGTGGGCCGGGCGGGAGTCCGGCGCTCCAGTCGATCGCCCTCATCGGTTCGCCTTCGCCGCGAACAGCGCGTCGAGCCTCTGCTCGTAGTCGTGGTAGCCGAGGTACTCGTAGAGTTCCGCGCGGGTCTGCATCGCGCCGACGACCGCCTGCTGGGTGCCGTCGGCGCGCAGGTGCCGGTAGACCTCCAGCGCGGCCTTGTTCATCGCGCGGAACGCGGACAGCGGATAGAGCGCGATCGCGACGCCGGCGCTCGCGAGTTCGTCGACGGTGAAGAGCGGCGTCGAGCCGAACTCGGTGATGTTGGCGAGCACCGGGACCTTCACGGCGTCGACGAACCGGCGGTACATCGCGAGTTCGGTCATCGCCTCCGGGAAGATCATGTCGGCGCCGGCCTCGACGCACGCGCACGCGCGGTCGATCGCCGCCTGCAGGCCTTCGACCGCAAGGGCGTCGGTGCGCGCCATGATGCCGAACGACGCGTCGTGCCGCGCGTCGACCGCGGCTTTTACACGGTCGGCCATCTCCTCGGCGGTCACGATGGCCTTGCCGGGCCGGTGGCCGCAGCGCTTGGCGCCGACCTGGTCCTCGATGTGCATCGCCGCGGCGCCGGCCTTCTCGAGCGAGCGGACGGTGCGCGCGATGTTGAAGGCGGACGCGCCGAAGCCGGTGTCGACGTCGACGAGGAGCGGCAGCGTGCAGACGTCGGTGATGCGCCGGACGTCGACCAGCACGTCGTCGAGATTCGAGATGCCGAGGTCGGGCATCCCGAGCGAGCCGGCGGCGACGCCTCCGCCGGAGAGGTAGATCGCGCGAAAGCCGCTCTTCTGCGCGAGGATCGCGTGGTACGCGCAGATCGCTCCGGGCACCTGCAGCGGCGCCTCGGCGGCCATCGCGTCGCGGAATCGGCGTCCGGGGGTCATGTCGGCTCGCGCCTTGCCCGTTGCGTCAGCCGAGGAGCGACGCCACGCCGGCGCGCTCCTCCTCGAGTTCCTTGAGCGTCAGGTTCATGCGCTCGCGCGAGAAGTCGTCGATCGGCAGCCCGCCGACGATCGTGTACGCGCCGTTCGCCGTGGTGACCGGGAATCCGTACACCACGTCCTTCGGAATGCCGTAGCTGCCGTCCGAGGGAATGCCCATCGTCACCCACTTGCCGTGCGACCCCAGCACCCAGTCGCGCACGTGGTCGATGGCTGCGTTCGCGGCGGAGGCCGCCGACGAGAGTCCGCGGGCCTCGATGATCGCGGCGCCGCGCTTGCCCACCGTCGGCAGGAAGGTGTTGCGGTTCCACGCCTCGTCGCCGATCAGGTCCTTGACCGACTTCCCGTCGACGGTCGCGAACCGGTAGTCGGCGTACATCGTCGGCGAGTGGTTGCCCCAGACGAGCATCTTCTCGATCGCCCCGACCGGCTTGCCGGCCTTCGCGGCGACCTGCGACAGCGCGCGGTTGTGGTCGAGGCGCAGCATCGCGGTGAACGCCTGCTTCGGCAGCGAGGGCGCCGACTTCATCGCGATGTAGGCGTTGGTGTTGGCCGGATTGCCGACGACGAGCACCTTGACCTCGCGCGAGGCGACGGCGTCGAGCGCCCGGCCCTGCTCGATGAAGATCTTCGCGTTCTCGAGCAGCAGGTCCTTGCGCTCCATGCCGGGGCCGCGCGGCTTGGCGCCGACCAGCATCGCCACCTGCGCGTCCTTGAACGCGACCTTGGGGTCCCCGGTGCCGGTCATCCCCGCGAGCAGCGGGAACGCGCAGTCCTCGAGTTCCATCATCACGCCCTTGAGGGCCGCCTGCGGCTTGTCGACCGGCACTTCGAGCAATTGCAGGATGACCGGCTGGTCGCGGCCCAGCATCTCGCCCGAGGCGATCCGGAAGAGGAGGCTGTAGCCGATCTGGCCGGCGGCGCCGGTCACGGCGACGCGGACGGGTGCTTTCATCGAGGACTCCTGGAAGAGGCGGGAAACGTGGACCGCAGGGGCCGGCGCGCGCGCTGCCCCGGGGGGCGTGCGGCGCGTCGGCGACAGCGTGGATTCTAGGCGCGCGCAGGGGGGGTGTCAATCTTGTCCTATAACTGATATAAGATATAAGACATGGATTTCCGACCCGCCGCTGCGATGGACGCCCCGACCTTCCAGCCGCTCTGGCGGCAGATCCGCGCGCTCATGGTGCGCGAACTCGAATCGGGCGCGTGGCGACCGGGCGAGGCCATTCCTTCCGAACTCGACCTCGCGTCGCGCTTCGGCGTGTCGCAGGGGACCGTCCGCCGTGCGGTCGATGCGCTCGCCGACGAGAATCTCGTCGTAAGGCGACAGGGCAAGGGAACGTTCGTCGCGACGCACACGGAGGAACGCGTCTCGGTGCCGCGCTTCCTGCGCATCCGGCGCGACGACGGCGTCGACGAGTACCCGGCGAGCCGTCTCGTCGATGTCCGGCGCACGAAGGCGGGCGCGGAGGCGGCACGCCTGCTCGAACTGAAGCCCGGCGAGCCCGTGATCGTCCTGCGGCGCATCCTCGAATTCGCCGGGACCCCCGCCGTGCTCGACGAGATCACGCTGCCGTCGGCGCTGTTCCGAGGACTGACGAGGGACCGCATCGAAGCCTACCGCGGGTCGATGTACGGATTCTTCGAGAGCGAGTTCGGCGTGCGGATGCTCAAGGCGCGCGAGAGGCTGAAGGCGATCGCGGCCGATCCGTCGAGTGCGGCGCTCCTGGGCGTGGAGGCGGGAACGCCGCTCATCGCGGTCGAGCGCGTGACGACGACCTTTGGCGAGCGGCCGGTCGAACTGCGCCGCGGCCTGTGCGCGACCGCGCGCTGCCACTACCTCAACCTGCTGGGATGAGGTCCGGATCCGGGCCGGGGACGCGGCGCGGAAACCTCGACCGACCGGTCGAACGCGTGCACCGGCCCCCGGAACGCCGCTTTTCGCTATAATTGTGCGCTGCGCACGACCACGAACCGCACGATTTCCGATTCCGGGGTGCATCGACGCCCGCGGAACGCCTGCCCGAACCGCGGAACCATGCCCAGACCTGCGACGACGCCCGCAGTCCCGACCTCGATCCGGGCCGTTCGACGGGCAGGTCCGTAACCATGGCGAGTCCCCGCCCCGCCGAGCGCCGCTCGCCTCCGGTCTATCTCGACCTGCTGTCGATCCGCCAGCCGCTGCCGGCGATCGTCTCCTTCCTGCACCGCGTGAGCGGCGCGCTGCTCTTCCTCGCGGGCATCCCGCTCGCGCTGTGGGGGCTCGAGGCGAGCCTGGGCTCGGCTGACGCCTTTGCGTCGTTCTCGGCGGTCGCGGCCCATCCGCTGGGCAAGCTCGTCGCGCTCGTGCTGCTCTGGGCGTCGCTGCGCCACCTGTTCGCGGGCCTGCGCCACCTGCTGCTCGACCTGCACGTGGGCATCGCACTCGCTCCCGCGCGCCGTTCGAGCGCGATCGCGCTCGTGCTGGCGCTCCTCGTCACGCTGGCGGTCGCGATCCGGCTATGGTGAACCTGAAGGCCAGGCACGTCGTCGGCGCGCACTACGGCCTGCGCGACTGGTTCGCGCAGCGCGTCACCGCGGTGGTCATGGCGCTGTGGCTGCTCGTGCTGCTCGGGGCGCTGCTTTGGAGCGGCGGATTCGACCACGCGGCGTGGAGGGCCCTGTGGGCCTCGAGCGCGTTCCGGCTCGTGTCGTTCCTGTTCGTCGTCGCGGTCCTGTGGCACGCCTGGGTGGGGGTGCGCAACATCGCGATGGACTACCTGAAGCCGGTCTGGCTTCGCGTCACGTTCCAGTGCGCGGTGATCGCCGTCCTCGTCGTGTACCTGGGCTGGGCGATCCAGATCCTCTGGGGCGCGCGATGACCCCGGCCGTCCACCGCTACGACGCGATCATCGTCGGCGCCGGCGGCGCCGGGATGCGGGCGTCGCTGCAGCTCGCCCAGGCGGGGCTGCGCGTCGCCGTGCTCTCCAAGGTGTTCCCGACGCGCTCGCACACGGTCGCGGCGCAGGGCGGCATCGGCGCCTCGCTCGGCAACATGAGCGAGGACCACTGGCTGTGGCACATGTACGACACGATCAAGGGCTCCGACTGGCTCGGGGACCAGGACGCGATCGAATTCATGTGCCGGATGGCGCCCAAGGTCGTCTACGAACTCGAGCACTTCGGCATGCCGTTCGACCGGAACCCGGACGGCACGATCTACCAGCGCCCCTTCGGCGGCCACTCGGCGAACTTCGGCGAGAAGGCGGTGCAGCGCGCCTGCGCGGCCGCGGACCGCACCGGGCACGCGCTGCTCCACACGCTCTACCAGCGCAACGTCCGTTCGCACACGCAGTTCCTGGTCGAGTGGATGGCGCTCGACCTCGTGCGCGGGCCGGAGGGCGAGGTGCTGGGCGTCGTCGCGCTCGAGATGGAGACCGGCGAGGTCTCGATCCTGCAGGCGAAGGCGACGGTGTTCGCGACCGGCGGCGCGGGACGGATCTTCGCCGCGTCGACCAACGCGTTCATCAACACGGGAGACGGCCTCGGCATGGCGGCGCGCGCCGGCATCCCGCTCGAGGACATGGAGTTCTGGCAGTTCCACCCGACCGGCGTCGCCGGCGCCGGCGTGCTCATCACCGAGGGCGTGCGCGGGGAGGGCGGCATCCTGCTCAACGCCGACGGCGAGCGCTTCATGGAGCGCTACGCGCCGAACCTCAAGGATCTCGCCTCGCGCGACGTCGTCTCGCGCTCGATGGACCAGGAGATCAAGGAGGGTCGCGGCTGCGGCCCCCGCAAGGACTACGTGCTCCTGAAGCTCGACCACCTCGGACCCGAGGTGATCAACAAGCGCCTGCCGTCGATCCGGGAGATCGCGATCAAGTTCGCGAACGTCGACCCGATCCGCGAACCGATCCCGGTGGTGCCGACGATCCACTACCAGATGGGCGGCATTCCGACCAACGTCCACGGTCAGGTCGTCGCGCCGCGCCACGGCGATCCGAGCGCGGTCGTGCCGGGCTTCTACGCGGTCGGCGAATGCGCATGCGTGTCGGTGCACGGCGCCAACCGCCTCGGCACCAACTCGCTGCTCGACCTCATCGTGTTCGGGCGGTCGGCCGGCGACTACATCGTCGCGCAGAACCTGAAGTCGCAGTCGCACCCCGACCTGCCGAAGGACGCCGCCGACCGGCCCCTCGCGCGGCTCGCGCGACTCGACGGGGCGAAGTCCGGGGAGTCCGTGGCCGAGGTCGCCGCCACCCTGCGGACGACGATGCAGACCCACTGCGGCGTGTTCCGCAACCAGAAGCTCCTGTCGGAGGGCGTGACCCGGGTGATGGAACTCGCCGAGCGCGCGAAGCGCGTGGCGATCGCCGACCACAGCCGCACGTTCAACACCGCGCGCGTCGAGGCGCTCGAACTCGACAACCTGATGGAGACCGCGAAGGCGACGATCGTATCGGCCGAGGCCCGCCGCGAGAGCCGCGGAGCGCAGGCGCGCAGCGACCATCCCGCGCGCGACGACGCGAACTGGCTCAAGCACACGCTGTGGTATTCCGAAGGCAACCGCCTCGACTACAAGCCGGTGAACCTGAAGCCGCTCTCCGTCGAGGCGTTCCCGCCGAAGGCCAGGACCTATTGACGCCGATCGTTCGCGGGGAGCGCATACGCCCCCGGACCCCCCGGAATCGCACCGATGAAGTTCCGCATCTACCGCTACGACCCCGAGAAGGACGCGAAGCCCCGCCTCGTCGACTACGAGATCGAGCTCGACCCGCACGACCGCATGCTGCTCGACGCGCTGGTGCGGCTCAAGGCCGTCGACGACACGATCGCGTTCCGGCGCAGCTGCCGCGAGGGCGTCTGCGGCAGCGACGCGATGAACATCAACGGCAAGAACGGGCTCGCCTGCATCACCAACCTGAAGACGCTCGCCGAGCCGGTCGTGCTGAAGCCGCTGCCCGGACTGCCCGTGATCCGCGATCTCATCGTGGACATGAGCCAGTTCTTCAAGCAGTACCACTCGATCAAGCCCTATCTCGTCAACGACACGCCGCCGCCCGAGAAGGAGCGGCTCCAGTCGCCCGAGGAGCGCGAGGAACTCGACGGCCTCTACGAGTGCATCCTGTGCGCGTGCTGCTCGACCGCGTGCCCGTCGTTCTGGTGGAATCCGGACAAGTTCGTCGGGCCGGCCGGGCTGCTGCAGGCCTACCGGTTCATCGCCGACTCGCGCGACCTCGCGACCAACGAGCGCCTCGACAACCTCGAGGATCCGTACCGCCTGTTCCGCTGCCACTCGATCATGAACTGCGTCGACGTCTGCCCGAAGGGTCTCAACCCGACGCTCCAGATCGGGAGGATCAAGGAGGTCATGCTGAAGCGCGCGGTGTAGGGGTCAGAGACGAAATGGCGCATGCGTGGCCAGCGATCCCGAGATGTGAGAGCGGAGAATCCCGCACCTGGAATTTCGTCTCTGACCGCACCCGTGCCGAATTCCGTCTCCGACCCCACCAGGCTCGCGCGGCTGCGCTGGCGCTGCCGCCGCGGGATGCTCGAGAACGACCTCGTGCTGGAGCGCTTCCTGGACGCTCGCGGCCCGACGATCACCGAGGACGAGGTGGCGATGCTCGACCGGCTGCTCGACCTGACCGACCCCGACCTGTGGGACCTGATCGCCGGGCACACGGAGCCCGACGACGCCCTGACCCCGATCGTGCGCGCGCTGCGCGCCTGCTGACGTCCGGCCCAGCCACCCCGGCTCGAACCGAATCCGACCCCAGACGACCGACCCCGGAGCCCCCCCGATGACCGACCGAACTGCCACGCTCTCGTTCTCCGACGGCTCGCCGTCGGTGACCTTTCCGATGATCGCGGGCTCGACCGGACCGGAAGTGATCGACATCCGCGCGCTCTACGGCAAGACCGGGCGGTTCACCTACGACCCCGGCTTCATGTCGACCGCGGCCTGCCAGTCGACGATCACCTACATCGACGGCGACAAGGGGGAGCTCCTCTACCGCGGCTACCCGATCGAGGAACTCGCGGTGAAGTGCGACTTCCTCGACACCTGCTACCTGCTCCTCTACGGCGAGCTGCCGAACGCCGCGCAGCAGCGGGAATTCGACGCCCGCGTCACCGCGCACACGATGGTCAACGAGCAGATGCAGTTCTTCCTGCGCGGGTTCCGCCGCGACGCGCATCCGATGGCGGTCCTGACCGGCCTCGTCGGGGCGCTGTCGGCGTTCTACCCCGACTCGATGAACCTGCACGACCCGAAGCAGCGCGACATCTCGGCGATCCGGCTGATCGCGAAGATGCCGACGCTGGTCGCGATGGCCTACAAGTACTCGATGGGCCAGCCGTACATGTACCCGCGCAACGAGCTGACCTACGCCGCGAACTTCATGCGGATGATGTTCGCGACGCCGTGCGAGGACTACAAGGTCAATCCGGTGCTGGTGCGCGCGCTCGACCGGATCTTCATCCTGCACGCCGACCACGAGCAGAACGCGTCGACCTCGACGGTGCGGCTGTGCGCCTCGTCCGGCACCAATCCGTTCGCGGCGATCGCGGCCGGCGTCGCCTGCCTGTGGGGGCCGTCGCACGGCGGCGCGAACGAGGCGGCGCTCAACATGCTCTACGAGATCCAGGCGCAGGGCGGCGTCGCGAAGATCGGCGAGTTCATCGCGAAGGCGAAGGACAAGAACTCGAACGTCAAGCTCATGGGTTTCGGGCACCGGGTCTACAAGAATTACGACCCGCGCGCCAAGCTGATGCGCGAGACCTGCCACGAGGTGCTCGAGGCGCTCGGGCTGCACGACGACCCGCTGTTCAAGCTCGCGATGGCGCTCGAGAAGATCGCGCTGGAGGACGACTACTTCGTCCAGCGCAAGCTCTATCCGAACGTCGACTTCTACTCGGGCATCGTGCAGAAGGCGATCGGCATCCCGGTGTCGCTGTTCACGGCGATCTTCGCGCTGGCGCGCACGGTCGGCTGGATCGCGCAGCTGAACGAGATGATCGCCGATCCCGAGTACAAGATCGGCCGCCCGCGGCAGCTCTACCACGGCGCGACGCGCCGCAGCGTGCCGCCGCTGGACCAGCGTTGAATCCATTCCCCCGGCGCCGGACATCGCTCCGCCGCCGGATTGCACGGTGTCCGGCGCGCGCCGGGCACCCGGAGGTGGCGCCATGGGCGTGATGAAGGAGTGGGAATCGACCTCGAGCCTGTTCGGCGCGAACGCGCCGTTCATCGAGGAACTCTACGAGACCTGGCTGTCCCACCCGGGTTCGGTACCTCCCGAGTGGGCGGAGGTCTTCGCCGAACTGAAGGGCGATGCGCCCGACGTGCCGCCTGCGCCGGTGGTGGCGTCGTTCGTCG
>DAOMBL010000033.1:0-5856 GCA_035427325.1 Casimicrobiaceae bacterium | reverse complement strand
GCTCGGCCGCAGCGGGCGCGTGCGCGGCGCCATGGTCGACGCCACGACGATGGCGAAGCAGGTGCTGGTGCTGCGCCTCATCAGCAAGTACCGGACGCTCGGGTTCTTCCACGCCGACCTCGACCCGCTCAAGCGCCACGAACCGCCGTACATCGCCGACCTCGACTTCCGGACCTATGGATTCAGCGAGGCCGATCTCGATACCGAGTTCGACGGCGGCTCGTTCCGGGCGGGGCCCGCCCGCATGCGCGTGCGCGACATCCACGCGGCGCTGAAGGAGACCTACACGCGCACGCTCGGGCTCGAGTACATGTACATCTCGGACACGGCGACCAAGCGTTTCCTCCAGGAGCGTGTCGAGCCCGCGCGCGCGCGCGCTTCGTTCACGCCGGACGAGCGGCGCCACGTGCTCGAGCGGCTGACCGCCTCGGAGACGCTCGAGCGCTACCTGCACACGAAGTACGTCGGCCAGAAGCGTTTCTCGGGCGAGGGCGGCGACACCATGATCCCGATGCTCGACCACCTGATCCAGCGCGCCGGCGCGGCGGGCGTGCAGGAGATCGTGATGGGCATGGCGCACCGCGGCCGGCTGAACGTCCTGGTCAACACGCTCGGAAAGATCCCGGCCGACCTGTTCGCCGAGTTCGAGGGCAAGGCCGCGCACGACCTGCCGGCGGGCGACGTCAAGTACCACCAGGGCTTCTCGTCGGACGTCGCGACGCCCGGCGGCCCCGCGCACGTCACGCTCGCGTTCAATCCGTCGCACCTCGAGATCGTGAACCCGGTCGTCGAGGGCAGTGTGCGGGCGCGCCAGCGCCGCCGCGGCGACCGCACGGGCGACCAGGTGCTGCCGATCGTGATCCACGGCGACGCCGCCATCGCGGGGCAGGGCGTGAACCAGGAGTGCCTCAACATGGCGCACACCCGCGGGTACACCACCGGCGGGACCGTCCACATCGTCGTCAACAACCAGATCGGCTTCACGACCTCGGACCCGCGCGACACGCGCGGGACGACCTATTGCACCGACATCGCGAAGATGGTCGACGCGCCGATCCTGCACGTGAACGGCGACGATCCGGAGACCTGCCTGCTGGCCGTGGACATCGCGCTCGAGTACCGGCAGAAGTTCCACAAGGACGTGTTCATCGACCTGGTGTGCTTCCGCCGCTACGGCCACAACGAGGCCGACGAGCCGATGGTGACGCAGCCGCTCATGTACAAGAAGATCCACGAGCATCCCGGCACGCGCAGGTTGTACGCCGACCGCCTCGAACAGGCGGGCGTGATCGCCTCCGGCGACGCCGACGCGATGGTCGCCGCCTACCGCGCCGCGATGGACCGGGGCCAGCATACGAACAAGACGATCCTGTCGAACTACAAGCCGCCGTTCACGGTGGACTGGACGCCGTACCGCAACGTGCACTGGACCGACGCCTGCGACACCCGTTTCCCGAGGAAGCGGCTCGCGGAACTGGCGGCGAAGCTCACGACGATCCCGGAGCAGTTCAAGCTGCACTCGCGCGTCGAGAAGGTGATCGCCGACCGCCGGGCGATGGGCGAGGGGACGCAGAAGCTCGACTGGGGCATGGGCGAGACGCTCGCCTACGCGACCCTCATCGACCAGGGCTACGGGGTGCGGCTCACCGGCGAGGACGTCGGGCGCGGCACCTTCTCGCACCGGCACGCGGTGCTGCACGACCAGAACCGGGAACGCTGGGACAGCGGCACCTACGTGCCGCTCGAGCACGTCAAGGCGGGCCAGCCGGTATTCGAGGTGATCGACTCGGTGCTGACCGAGGAGGCGACGATGGCGTTCGAGTACGGATACGCCACGTCGGAACCGAACCAGCTCGTGATCTGGGAAGCGCAGTTCGGCGACTTCGCGAACGGCGCTCAGGTCGTGATCGACCAGTTCGTCAGCTCCGGCGAGGTCAAGTGGGGCAGGATCTGCGGGCTCGTGCTGCTCCTGCCGCACGGCTACGAAGGCCAGGGACCGGAGCACTCGTCGGCCCGGCCCGAGCGCTACCTGCAGCTCTGCGCGCAGCACAACATGCAGGTCGTCGTGCCTTCGACGCCGGCGCAGGTGTTCCACATGCTTCGCAGGCAGATGATCCGGCCCTACCGCAAGCCGCTCGTCGTGATGAGTCCCAAGAGCCTGCTGCGCCACCGCGACGCGGTGTCGACGATGGAGGAACTCGCCGACGGCCGCTTCCAGTGCGTGATCGGCGAGACCGACCAGATCGACCCCGCGCGCACGCGCCGCGTCATCGTGTGCTCGGGCAAGGTCTACTACGATCTCCTCGCCTACCGGCGCGAACAGAAGATCGACGACATCGCGATTGTCCGTCTCGAGCAGCAGTACCCGTTCCCGCACGCCGAGTTCAAGGCCGAGATGGCGAAGTACCCGAAGACGAAGGAAGTGGTCTGGTGCCAGGAGGAGCCGCAGAACCAGGGCGCCTGGTACCGGCTGCGGGCGTACCTGCGGGCCGATGCGCTCGATTCGCAGGTGCTCGCCTACGCCGGCCGGAAGGTCTCGGCGTCGCCCGCGGTCGGCTACGCGGCGAAGCACAACGCCGAGCAGAAGCAGCTGATCGAGGACGCGTTCGCGCCGAAGCTCGCCTCGGGCGAGATGGTCGTCGCGCATTGACCCGGGTCCGCGCGCGGATCCCCACACACCATGAAGATCGACGTCAAGGTACCCCAGCTTCCCGAGTCCGTCGCGGAAGCGACGCTGGTGAGCTGGCACAAGAAGGCCGGCCAGGCCGTCCGTCGCGACGAGAACCTGATCGACATCGAGACCGACAAGGTCGTGCTCGAGCTGCCCGCGCCTGGCGACGGTGTGCTGGTCGAGATCCTCAAGGGCGACGGATCGACGGTGACGTCGAACGACGTCATCGCGGTGATCGACACCGAGGCGAAGGCGGCCGCCGCAGCGCCGGCGACGTCCGCCGCGTCGGCGCCTTCCGGCAAGGCGCCCCCCGCGGCCAGTGCGCCCGCGGCGAAGCCGGCCGCGAAGCCGGCGTCTCCGGCCGAGGCGCTGCCGGCCGCACGCAAGCTGATGGCCGAGCAGGGGATCGCGGCCGGCGAGGTCGCCGGCACCGGCCGGGGCGGGCGCGTGACCAAGGGTGACGTGCTCTCGGCGATCGGGAAGGCCGCGCCGCCGGCCTCCGCCGCACCTGCGCCGCTCGCGTCGCCGGCCGTCGCCGCGCCGGTCGCGCAGGGCTCGCGTCCGGAGCAGCGCGTGCCGATGTCGCGGCTGCGCCAGCGTGTCGCCGAGCGCCTCGTGCAGTCGCAGTCGACCGCCGCGATCCTGACCACGTTCAACGAAGTCAACATGGCGCAGGTGATCGACCTGCGCAACCGCTACAAGGACCGCTTCGAGAAGGAGCACGGCGTCAAGCTCGGCTTCATGGGATTCTTCGTGAAGGCCGCGGTGCACGCGCTGCGGAAGTTCCCGCTCGTGAACGCGTCGATCGACGGCAACGACATCGTGTACCACGGGTACTACGACATCGGCATCGCGGTCGGCAGCCCGCGCGGGCTCGTGGTGCCGATCATCCGCGACGCCGACCAGCTCTCGATCGCGGAGATCGAGGCGGTGATCGCCGACTACGGCAAGCGCGCGCAGGAAGGGAAGCTCACGGTCGAGGAACTGACCGGCGGGACCTACACGATCTCCAACGGCGGCGTGTTCGGGTCGATGCTGTCGACGCCGATCATCAATCCGCCGCAGTCGGCGATCCTCGGCGTGCACGCGACGAAGGACCGGGCGGTCGTCGAGAACGGGCAGGTGGTGGTCCGTCCGATGAACTACCTGGCTCAGAGCTACGACCACCGCATCATCGACGGCCGCGAGGCCGTGCTCTCGCTGGTCGCGATCAAGGAAGCGCTGGAGGATCCCTCGCGCATGCTGCTGGACCTCTGACCGATGCGCGCGTGCGTCTCGCCTGGCGCGGCGGCGTCGGCGACGCGCGCGCGACACCGGCGGGGGCCCGACCCGGACCGTTGAACGAAGCGAGCGCACCGATGGCAGACACCTTCGACGTAGTCGTGATCGGCGCCGGTCCCGGCGGGTACATCGCCGCGATCCGCGCGGCCCAGCGCGGATTCTCGACCGCGTGCATCGACCCAGGGGCGCGCGCGGACGGCAAGCCTGCCCCCGGCGGCACCTGCACGAACGTCGGGTGCATCCCGTCGAAAGCGCTGCTGCAGTCCTCCGAGAACTTCGAGCACGCGGGCCACGGCTTCGCGCAGCACGGGATCTCGGTCTCGGGGCTCGCGATCGACGTCGCGACCATGCTCGCGCGCAAGGACAAGGTCGTCGCGCAAAACAACGACGGCATCCTCTTCCTGCTGAAGAAGAACAAGGTCGCGTTCCACCACGGTCGCGGCAGCTTCGCGGGTCGGGACGGCGACGCGTGGACGATCAAGGTCGACGGCGCCTCCGCGGCGACGCTCTCCGCCAGACACGTGATCGTCGCCACGGGGAGCGCGCCGCGCGCGCTGCCGGGCGCGCCGTTCGACGGCGACCGCATCCTCGACAACGCCGGGGCGCTCGCGATCCCCGCGGTCCCGAAGCGGCTGGGCGTGGTCGGCGCCGGCGTGATCGGCCTCGAGATGGGGAGCGTGTGGCGGAGGCTCGGCGCCGAGGTGATCGTGCTCGAGGCGCTGCCGGCCTTCCTGGGCGCCGCGGACGACGCGATCGCGAAGGAGGCGCAGAAGGCGTTCGCGAAGCAGGGACTCGCGATCCACACCGGGGCGACGATCGGGGCGGTGCGCAAGGGCAAGGGCGGCGTGACGGTCGAGTGGACCGACGCGAAGGGCGCGTCGCAGAAGAGCGTCGTCGACCGGCTGATCGTCTCGATCGGACGCGTGCCGCACACCGAGGGACTGGGTGCGGACGCGGTGGGCCTCGCGCTCGATGAGCGAGGCTTCGTCGCGGTGGATGCCGACTGCCGCACCAACCTCCCGAACGTCTGGGCGATCGGCGACGTCGTCCGCGGCCCGATGCTCGCGCACAAGGCCGAGGAGGAGGGCGTCGCGGTCGCGGAGCGGATCGCCGGCCAGAAGGCGCACGTCGACCTCGAGACGATTCCCTGGGTCATCTACACCGCGCCCGAGATCGCATGGGTGGGCAAGACCGAGCAGGAGCTGCGCAGCGCCGGGACGCCCTACCGCGCCGGGCAGTTCCCGTTCAGCATCAACGGGCGCGCGCTCGGGCACGGCGACACGAGCGGGTTCGTGAAGATGCTCGCCCACCAGCGCACCGACGAGATCCTGGGCGTGCACGTCATCAACGCCCACGCCTCCGAGCTGATCGCCGAGGCGGTGGTGGCGATGGAGTTCCGCGCCGCCTCCGAGGACATCGCGCGCATCGTCCACGCGCATCCGACGCTCTCCGAGGCCATGCACGAGGCGGCGCTGGCGGTCGACAAGCGCGCGCTCAACATGTAGCTCGCGGCGGCGGGCGCGGTGCTACGCTTGCGCCGGTCCGTTTGCACCCGCTCCAGATGAGGGACAGCGCGCACGATGAGCCGGGGGAGCCCCTGCCCCCGATCGGGGACAGCGTCTTCGACTCGACCGAGTACACCGCGCCCGCCCAGCGGCTGCCGCTGACGGTGCTCGAGTACTACCAGGAGGCGCTCGCCCGGCGCGGGTTCGTCGCCGACGATGCGCAGTACGCCGCCGTGCAGCGCCTCCAGCGGACCTACGAGCTGTGGGCGGACTACAAGTCGCGCCGGTCGAGCGCGCTGCGCCGGCTGGTGGTGCGCCCGCCGCTGCCGCGCGGGGCCTATCTCTGGGGGCCGGTCCGCCGCGGCAAGAGCTTCCTGATGGACAGCTTCTACCTGACGG